>DATJJI010000015.1:0-68041 GCA_035492275.1 Mucilaginibacter sp. | reverse complement strand
GCATCATCACTTGTTCTATTTCTTTATTGCGAATATTACCATGTAAACATTCTATACGCAGTATGCGATCACAATCTTCTAGGTCAAAATTCACCTGAAAGTGTGGGAAATATTTCGAAAAATAGTTAAGGATGATCGCCGCTCCTGTAAAATCATTTACACTGGTTTTAAATATTTCGATTTGCTTCATTAATCTGTTTTAATTTTCGCTTCGTTCCCGGTAAAGCCCTCGTTCCATTTTAATGGCTAAACGCTCAAGCATTGCAGGCATATCAAATCCTTGTTGTTTATATAGGGCCTGTACTGCGGCTTTCGCATTTTTTATTGCCGTTTCGTTTTCCCAGGCAGCAACGGTTATGCATATCATGTTTTGCTGTTCATCAAAACGCTCATAGGCCATATCTTCTATGAATCCCGGCAGTGTTTTAATAAAATTTCTGTTGATGGTCATTCTTTCAATAAATTCATCCTGTGCATTCAGCGGGATAATAAATTGGTCGATAAAGATCTGTTTCATGTTTGTTTTAATAATGTTTAATTAGTAGGCTATCTCAACTGTGGTTTTATAAATAGCCTCGCTCGTTATATTATTCACCATAAAATGGGCTACATCAGCCCGCGATATTTTAAGGCAATTTTTCAAATAATGATTGATGGCTATCCGGTAGCGGCCGGTTACAGGTTTATCAGTGAGTTGGGGTGGCCGCATAATGGTCCAGTTCATTTCACTTTCTTTTACCAGTTTTTCCATCAACCTTAAATTATTGTACATATGCCGCAACAGTTTTTGTATGATGTATTTGGCAATCAACCGTACAAAAAATGGAATTACCGGGCTTACTTCAAGCGCCGAGGCCGAAATAAAGAAAACCCGCTTCACACCCTGCCGGTTCATAACCTGTAATAAATTGGCAGCACCCTGCGAGTAAAGGGTGGTTGGCTTATCGTTAAATAAACCGCCGCTAACCCCAATAGCTGAAATGACTGCATCTTTATTTTTTAGGTGGCTCTCAAAGCTTCCCGGCAACAATATATCACCCTTTACCACATCAAGATTGGGGTGGGTAAGTGTTAACCTGGCGGGATTGCGTACAATGGCGGTTACTTTGTGCCCAGCCTGCAATGCCAATTGTACTGCTTGTAACCCTACGCCGCCATTGGCTCCTATAATTAACAGGTTATATGATTGTTCAATTTTCATGTTAATGTGTTTAGTTGAATTTAAAAGCGCTCAGTAAAATGATCAGGAAAAAAATGCACAACTGAATAAGGTGAAATTTGTTAAGATTGGCCTTTATGTTAGTGATCTGCGCAGTAGCATCAGCACTGCCATCGCCAATTAACTTCCTTAACTTTACACCTTGCTTTCTGCCTACCAGCAAGCCATTTAATATCAAAATGATCACCAGGCCGAATTTAATCCTGAACCATAGCTGTTCGCCAAAAACGCCGTTGGTTAATACCATCATACCAATACCGGTTAATATTAAGGTGGCTGCGCCAATGCCAATAATCCGCGAAAATTTGGCCATCAGTTGTAACAGGCCCAATGATCTTTCGCGCTCCTTATTATAAAGTTTCCAGAAAGATGCGTATGATAAATAATCTATCAGTGTAGTGCCGGCCATTAAGGTTAGTGCGGTAAGGTGCAGTGTTAAAAATGCAGGGAAAAGAAGCTGTGAGTTCATGTTGTTTAATCGTTATTTTGAAACCATTTGGTTGTATTATTATACAATATTATACCATTTGGTTATAAATAGCAAATAAATTGTATATATTTTTTTAATTTTGCTACCAAATGGAAGTAAATAAGGTGAACAAAACTGTCGAGCTGGTTAAATTATGGGGTGCTTACGAAGAGAAATTCCCCGAAGCATCTATAGAAGATTTTTGCCGCCATCAACTGGCTGCTAAGGTTAAGGTGGAAAAAATAGCCATGCCCAAAGGTGAATTACATCCTGATTTAAATGGAAGGTTGGTTATTTTATTAAGGAGGATAGGGAAATTTCACATCTTTTATTCTAACAAAGCGCTGGAAGGTACCGGGCTTGACCAAATGGAGGAATTTGGCATATTGGTAACCATTTTTAACCAAAAAAACCCGATAAAATCTGAAGCCATATATAATAACATCATGGAGCTTTCAAGCGGTACCAATATGCTGATCAGGATGAAAAAGCGCGGCTTGGTTAGCGAGTACGACGACCAGGAAGATAAAAGGGTAAAGCGCCTGAAATTAACCGCAAAGGGCGAAGCAACGCTTTGGGCGGCCAAAGATAAAGTACTTAAAGTGGCCCGGATGATGGTGAATGATCTTACTGACGAAGATAAGCAACTATGTATGCAATTGCTTAAGCCGGTAAATGACCGTTTTACAAGGACGTTCCAAAAACAAAAAAATAAGCCATTCGATGATGTTTACCGGGAGAACGTAGGAGATAATTAATCCTCGCCGGTGTTTTCGCCAAAATGGATGATGTTACCGTTGTTATCCAATATACTGAACTGCAGCATTTCCCAGGGCATTTGTTTCAGATCGCCGTTAGGGTGGATAAGGCCATGCTGCTTATATTCCTCATAAAGCTTTCTTACTTCAGTTACATTCACATAGCATCCTGTATTTTTAGGGATCTCTGTATCGGTAGTTGGCCATAGGTGAATATTCACCCCGTCGCGACGGAATATTAAATAGCCATCCCAATTTGCATGAAAAGTAAAGCCCATTTTTTCAGTATAAAACTCTATCGTTTCATCTGTATTTAATGAGGCTAAAATGGGGATGGCGTATTTTAGCATGATCGTATGATTACTTCAGTAAATTTTTCCAGCTTACCAGGTCGCCAATAATTTTATCGAGTTGGTCGGCAGGAACGCGTTCCTGCTGCATGCTGTCGCGGTGGCGTATGGTTACGGTATTATCTTCTAATGTTTGATGATCTACCGTGATACAGAAAGGTGTACCAATAGCATCTTGCCTGCGGTAGCGTTTGCCTATAGCATCTTTTTCTTCGTATTGCAGGTTAAAATCAAGTTTCAGGTTATCCATAATTTCGCGGGCCTTTTCAGGTAATCCGTCCTTCTTGATCAACGGGAATATGGCAGCTTTAACCGGTGCAAGGCAAGGGTGTATGCGTAATACAGTACGGCTGTCTTGTTTATCATCGGTGCTCAGGTCTTCTTCCTCGTACGCGTTGATCATCGTTAATAAAAACATACGATCTAAACCAATCGAGGTTTCAATAACGTAAGGAATATAGTTGCCATAAGGCTTACCATCTTCGCCCAGTTCGGGATCAAAGTATTGCATTTTTTTGCCCGAGAATTGCTGGTGCTGGCTCAGGTCAAAATCGGTACGGCTGTGTATGCCTTCAACTTCTTTAAAACCGAAAGGAAATTCAAACTCAATATCATAAGCCGCATCGGCATAGTGGGCCAGTTTGGTATGCTCGTGGTAACGATATTTAGCGGCATCTGTACCCAAAGCCAGGTGCCATTTTAAACGGGTTTCTTTCCATTTATCAAACCATTGTTTTTGTGTACCGGGGCGAACGAAGAATTGCATCTCCATTTGCTCAAACTCGCGCATGCGGATAATGAATTGACGGGCAATAACCTCGTTACGGAAAGCCTTGCCAATTTGCGCTATACCAAACGGAATTTTCATCCTACCTGATTTTTGCACGTTCAAGTAGTTTACAAATATACCCTGCGCGGTTTCGGGTCGCAGGTAAACCACGTCGGCATCATCAGCCACGGCGCCCATTTGGGTGCTGAACATCAGGTTAAACTGGCGTACGTCTGTCCAGTTGCGGGTGCCGCTTATCGGGTCGGCAATTTCATGTTCTATAATCAGTTCTTTAAGGCGGGGCAGGTCCTCGTTTTTTAGTGCCTCGTCCATCGCTATTTGCAATGCTTCTGCTTTGGCGGTTTTGCCATCCTTAGTATAACGTTCAATTTTATCTTCCAGCAATTGGTCGGCGCGATAACGTTTTTTCGAATCTTTATTATCGATCATTGGGTCGCTAAAACCATCAACGTGGCCGCTGGCCTTCCATATTTTAGGGTGCATAAATATGGCCGAATCAATACCAACGATATTTTCATTCATTTGCACCATGGCTTTCCACCAGTAGGTTTTGATGTTGTTTTTTAACTCGGCACCATATTGGCCGTAGTCGTAAACAGCGCTCAGGCCATCATAAATTTCACTGCTCGGAAAAACAAAGCCATACTCTTTGGCGTGTGCAATAACATTTTTAAAAAGTTCGTCGGTATTCTTGCTCATAATAGGGGCAAATATATAAAGCCCCCTCTAAATCTCCCCCGATAGGGGAGACTTTTTTTAAATCAGGTTCAAAAACCGGGTATATAATAGTGTAATGGGTAATTAAACCAGCTTTATAGTAAACTTAGTGCCAATGTTAACGGCGCTATCTACTTTAATGGTACCGCCTAATGATTCTATCTGGCTGCGGGTAATGAACAGGCCTATGCCTTTAGCGTCGGCATTTTGGTGGAAGGTTTTATACATGCCGAACACTTTATCACCATAGCGCTGCATGTCAATACCCAGGCCATTATCCTGGAAGGTTAAATAAATATGGCCTTCGTCCCTAAACGTGCGGCAGGTAATAACCGGCTGCCGTTTATTCGGGTCGCGGTATTTTAAGGCGTTGGTCAGCAAGTTCTGGAATATACTTTCCAGGTAGGCCGGAATGTAATCAATGGTAGGGCACTCGGTAAAGTCGTACTCAATTTTGGCATTGCAATCCTGTATATTACTATCCAGCAAGGTGGTGATGCTTTTAAACATCGCCTCAAAATCAATGGTCTTACGTTCCTTGATGGTTTCTACTTGTATCCGTACAATTTCATCCAGGTACGAAACCGTTTCGCTCAAGCTCTCGCTGATAGCGCGTATATGCGAAAATATTTCGGCCTGATCGGTTTTTTTAGCTTCGGTGTGCAGGTCGACCATCAATTTCAGGTTGCCGGAATACGAACGTAGGTTATGCGATACGATATAGGCGAAATTTTGCAGGCGCTTGTTATGATCTTCCAGCAAACGTAACGAGTTCCTTAAAACAACTTCCTGTTTTTCATTACTGTCAATTTTCTGGAATATGCCTTTTATCTCAATACATTTACCTTCATCATCAACAAAAGGTACGCCTTTGCAGCGCAGCCACGTCAGGTTGTTTTTGGCCGATCGAAACATCAGTTCCATATCAAACGATCGGCAATAACGCGCCGCATCATCAATGGCATTGGCCAGGTTGGTGCGGTACGATGGCTCAAAAAAGCTGATGAACTCATCCAGCGTAAGCGGGACGTAAGGTTTCAGCTCATAAATATCGTAAGTTTCCTTTTGCAGTATCGGTATGCGGGTTTCAGCATTGATCTGCCAGCCACCCAGTTTGGCAATTTGTGAAGTCTCGGTGTATGATTGCTCTTTTTTCTGGGTTTTTAATGATGCCAGCTTATACTCATGGATATTGGTAATTATACCATAACGCAAATGCTCGGGCTCGCCATTGTATTTTTTTATGGAGATATCATACCATTGAAAACCGGAGTTTTTGGTTAGCAGCCGTACTTGCTGCGGGGTAGCATCCAGGTTTGCCAGTACATGTTTGTCTTCGTGGTAAAGTAAATGTTCTAAAAAAAATTGGTATGAACATTCTATCTCGCCTGGCTCATAACCTAAAACGTTATAAAAACCGGGCGACCATTTGACTTCTTTGGTGTTAATATTAAATTCCCAAACACCTGTAGTTATATTGTTGATTATTTGATTAAAATGTGACGGGTTTTCGTTATTAAATTTATTGTCGTCAAAAACAGATGTATCGTTGCCCAAATCCATAATCCTTATATCATTCAGCTGGCATTAATAAATTAATTGCTATGGCAATAATTTATAATCCTGTTTTTAAAACCAGTTAGACTTTTAGTGTTAATAATTAAATTATGCTAATTTATGAATACTTTGTGTATAGATATTTATAATTTTTATAATTTTTTAAACATTTTTATGCGAAATAGATAAAGTAATACGCAAATAATATAGTAATACGCAAATGGGGATGCAATAGTTTAGTATTAATTAATATTAAATGAAATATTAAATATCATGCGTATTTATTGTGCAAAAAAATTTAGGTAGTGGGTTTATTTTTTGCCAGGTTTTTGTAATTCGGCCAAAGCGTTTGATGCTATCCATTTCGCGACTCTATGGTTTTGCAGGGCGATGTTTTTTGCCACGCCAATAGCCAGGTTTTTTAAGGTCGAATTTCGTTTGCCAATTTGCCGCAGGGCCCAGTTTACGGCTTTTTTTACAAAGTTGCGGTCATCCCAGGCCTCGCGTTCAATAATGGGGAAAAACTGGATAAATACCTCGTCGTCCGCCTTTTTATGATGTACCGCGTATTCGGCCATTAAAACAAAGCCGGCACGTTTTACAAACTCCTGTTCGCTGGCGCTAAATTCAAGCGCTTTTTCAATGGCATAGGGTGTGCGGTCAAACAAATTACCGCAGGCCTGGTCGCATACATCCCACGAGTCAAAATCATTTACCCATGCATCAATTTGGGCGGCAGTAACCTGTGCAGGGTCGGCTATCATAGTAGCTAATATGCGGGCTTCGTGTATGCCGGTGTCCCATAATTGCAGCGCCAGCTCATGATCTTTTTTAATTGCCTTTGCCATTTTTCGCAATTCGGGCACCTTAACGCCCAATGCTTTATCAGTTTTAATGCCAAAGCGCATCATGCCGGTATGGTAGCGCTCGTCGGCTTTTTGCTTTAATTGTTCAATTACCTGCTCCGTGGTCATTTATTATGGCAAATCAAATAGTGTAAATTATAAAATAAGAGCGAACTTTGCGCCGGTAAAGTAACAGGTATGATCTTTGCAAAAACCTTTTGGGTGATATGCCGTGTTATTTATTTAATTTAGCGCCCTCATTATTTGATATGAAGATAACGTTTGATTTTGAAAAGCCACTGGCCGATCTGCTTACGCAGATAGAAAAAGTGAAGCAGGTTGAAGACAAGAATAAGCTGGACATGTCTGCAACAGTGGCCGAACTGGAAACTAAACTGGAGACCACCAAGCAAGAAATATATGGCAACCTTACCGGTTGGCAAAAAGTACAGATATCACGCCACCCTGAAAGGCCTTATACTTTACAGTATTTAGAGCTGATGTGTGATGATTTTATTGAGCTGCACGGCGACCGTACCGTAAGCGACGATAAAGCCATCATAGGCGGTTTTGGTACTTTAAATGGGCAAACGGTCATGTTCATCGGTCACCAAAAAGGACGTAACACCAAGGAGCGCCAATACCGCAATTTTGGTATGGCAAACCCCGAAGGTTACCGTAAAGCTTTAAGGCTGATGAAGCTGGCCGAAAAATTTAACAAACCCGTAGTTACTTTAATTGATACACCAGGAGCATTCCCGGGCTTAGAGGCTGAGGAGCGCGGACAAGGCGAAGCCATAGCCCGTAACCTGCTGGAAATGGCAGTATTAAAAGTGCCGGTTATCTGCGTCATCATTGGCGAAGGTGCGTCGGGCGGTGCGCTGGGTATTGGCATTGGCGATAAGGTGATGATGCTGGATAATTCATGGTACTCCGTAATATCCCCCGAAAACTGCTCAACCATTTTATTTAAAACCTGGGAGCAGAAAGAAAGAGCAGCAGAAATGCTGAAACTAACCTCGACCGAAATGCTGAAAAACAAGTTGATAGACGGCGTGATCAAAGAACCGCTTGGCGGCGCCCATCAAGACCCGGTAGCTATGGCGGCCACGCTGAAAAAACAGCTTTTAAAAGACCTTAAAGTATTAAAAGAAGAAAATATTGACGAACTGGTTGCCGCGCGCATCGAAAAATTCTGCTCGATGGGTGTGGTGCTTGAAGGTTAAGTAAATAATTTACGATAGGAGGCTCCTATAGAGCCAATGAAATAATTTATTATTCTATAAACAGGTGACCCCAATGGGGTCATTTCTGTTTATAAAAATCGGAAAAGAGCTCTGGAAGAGCTGCCTGTTTATAGAAACCAATAATGCGTTTTTGGCTCTGTAAGAGCCTCCTGAAAATAATAATTACTGCCCCAAATTCACCCCAAACTGTGCAGCATAAGTAGTAAGCTGTTTATTATACCGCTCGCTTAACCCGGTATGATTATAGGTTTTTGTCATGATGATCAGACCGTTTAAAAACGATAGGCTGTACCTTAAATCGTTACTGTTAATATTAACCTGGTTATCTTTAAAAAGCGTATAACTATAATCAAGCGAATTGGTGGTATAATCGTCCAGTTGCATTACCATTTTATCAGCCATTTGGGTTTCGCCAACCTGGTAGGCTATTTCGGCCAGGTAATATCGCCTTACAGCAGCTTCCTGAACAGGTATTATAGCAGGCATTACCTCATTATATTTATGCAGTACATTTTTAACCAGATCGGTACGGCCTTCTTTTAACAGATTTTGAGCAAGTGTAAGGTACAAATGGCTTATCAATGGGTAAAACATGGTTAACGATTCATGATCAAGGTAAGTGGCAGTTTTCACATTGCCCCACTTAAACTTATTCATCATGTTATTATACATCACCATGGTGTTGGCTGTTTCGTTAGCGGTTGCTGCCGTATCGGGTTTATAAGGCATGAGGTGGTAAGCAAAGCCTTCATTATACATGTAACGGTCTAAACCCATCATCATTTCGTTAGGTACAGTTACGGTAAAGTATATAGGCCGCTTCCAGTTGTTATGCGCTAAAATATCCATCATGGCCAGATTGTCTTTAGCCACGTAGCTGCCCGGATATTTAAACTCCATTTCCGGGGTGATCTTATCTTTTTGATCAGCAGGAACTACTCCGTTTTTTATAGCTTCGTCAGCATTAACCGTAAGCTTAAAGTTTTTAGTGGGCAGGTAGTTCGCAAAGTCGCCGTTCTCATATTGGGCCATGGCCTGTTTATTGTCTGATGTGATAAACTCAAACACATCTTTCACTTCAAGTGATCCCGGTATTTTGGCATCGTTGTAATACAGTACGTCACGTGCACCGTTCTCAAATTTTTCATCCGGCATGGTTATAGGCAGTGGGGCCGACTCATTCATTTTTGTTTTCATTTGCCTGATATACCAGTCGGTGCCCAGCAAACTTAAATTCACAATCCGTACATCGGGTCGCACGTTTTCAACCTCCTGTATGTACCAAAGCGGGTAAGTATCGTTATCGCCATAAGTAAATAAAATGGCATTAGGCGCGCACGAGTTCAGGTAATTATAAGCCATGTCATGCGGCGTGAGTTTGGTTGAGCGGTCATGGTCATCCCACTCCTGGTTAGCCATTAAAACAGGGCCTACAGATAAGCAAACTACGGTTGATAATATAGCCGCATTCATGGCCCGTTCTTTTTTGCTTAGCAAGTCGGCCAAAAATAATACGGCAAGGCCTATCCATATGGCAAAAGCATAAAACGAACCGGCGTAGGCGTAGTCACGCTCCCGGGGCTGCAAAGGGTCCTGGTTTAGGTACAGTAATATGGCTATCCCCGTAAAAAAGAACAGCACACCCACCACACCCGCGTCTTTTTGATTTCGTTTAAAATGGAAAAACGCGCCCATCAGCCCTAATATCAGCGGTAAAAAAAACAGGCGGTTATAGCTTTTGCTTTGCGTAACCGCATGGGGCAGGGGCTTTTTAAAGTTCCAGCCGCTTATCCAGCTGCCATCAATATTATTGGCTTGCCCGTCCATTTCATTGGCGCGCCCAACAAAGTTCCATAAAAAATAGCGGGTGTACATCTGGTTAACCTGCCACGAAAAAAAGAACGACAGGTTATCGGCAAACGTTGGGCTTTGGCCATCATCCAAATGCCCCCAGCTTTTGTAAAAAGCCACGTGCGGGGCCTTCTCGCTAAACATGCGCGGGAAGATGGTATTGCGGTCATAAATCGTGGTCAGTTTTTTACCGGCCACCTCATATTTGGTTTTTCCTTTACGATAGATGTTAGCACCCGGGGTTTGTTCTGTAGGCCTCGAATCGAAATACTGACCATACAATAAAGGCGTATCGCCATACTGATCGCGGTTAAGATAGCCGTTCAGTGAAAACGCATCCTGTGGGTCGCTATTGTTAAGGTTGGTGCCGGCTTTTGCCCGTATTACAATCATCACAAACGAACTGTAGCCAAACAAAATAAAAGCCGTGCAAATTAAAAAGCTGTTTAAAGCAAAGCGTTTTTCGCGGATCTTAACTACATACTCTAACAATGCTATCAACGCAATAGCTGCTATCAGCCCCACAATGCCTACGCTCACCGTAAAAGCCAGAACAAAGCATACAGCGGTGATAATAATGGCGGGCTTTGATTGGTTTATGGTATAAATAATACCGGCAATAATGGTGGCAAACAGCAATAAGAAAAACACAATGGCCCCGCTGCCAAAGCCAAAACCAAGCGTGTTTACAAACAGCAGGTCGGAAAATGCGGCGCCTTTTACCGTATATTGAATAATTCCCCACAATACCGCGGCAACAATTACGCAGCCTAATAAAAAGGCGCGCACAGTGCCCCAGGTGGTCACATTTTTTGATTTGCGGAAATAAATAACCAGCGCAATGGCAGGTATTACCAGCAGGTTCAGCAAGTGTATACCGATAGACAGGCCCATTACGTAGGCAATAAAAATTATCCATTTATCGGCATGCGGTTCATCAGCATGAGCGTCCCATTTTAGTATGGCCCAGAAAACAATGGCTGTGCACAAGGATGATTGCGCGTAAACTTCCGACTCGACCGCCGAGAACCAGAAGGTATCAGAGTAAGCATAAGCCAGCGCGCCAACCATACCCGCACCCATAATGAGGATGAAGTTGGTGAGATGCAAGTCGTCGTCTTTTTTAATTAAGAGCTTTTTTGCCAGCGCGGTAATGCTCCAAAACAGGAACATGATGGTAGCGCCGCTGGCCAGGGCCGATGCCATGTTGGTCCAGTAAGCTACTTTGGTAACATCACCTAATGACAGGAGGGAAACCACCTTGCCTATCATGGTAAACAGCGGAGCGCCGGGCTGGTGCGCCACTTGCAGGCGGTAGATACAGGCTATAAATTCGCCGCAATCCCAGAAACTGGCACTGGGCTCTAAGGTTAAAATATAGGTTAATGAGGCAATAATAAAGGCCAGCCAGCCAAACAGGTTGTTAATTTTATTATAGTTCATTTTTATAAATTAATAAGCAGAATTAAGATTTTACAGCATCGAAAGTAAGAAAACTATGGCGATGTTTTAGAGTAAAACGTTGTCTTTAACGCATCATCGTATAATTACTCACCCCGCGACGCTACGCGTGCGACCCTCTCTTCGATACGCGGCCAGCGAAGCGCAGACCGGCTGAGTTATCGCCGTTATGCCCTAAAATTAACACTGCCTTAAAATGCTATTTATATTTTTTAGAAATAGATTTTAAACTTTAAAATTTCGTCTTATATTTGCATTCCTTTTCGGAACGTATGTTTTGAAGGAGGAGATTGCCTGATAGTATAATGGTAGTACGACGGTTTTTGGTACCGTTTGTCTAGGTTCGAATCCTGGTCGGGCAACAATTAACAATTTCGGATTTCGGATTTTCAATTTCGGATTTATTCCGTGGGAGATTCAAATCCGAAATTGTTTTTTAGGCTAAGAGCTAAGCAATTCCGAAATCGAACATTCGAAATCCGACATAAAAGATGCCTTTACAATTTAATCCGGTTAAGTTATTTGCAGGTTCAGGTTCAAAAGACCTGGCAGCCGAAATTGCCAAAGCTTATGGACGTGAGTTGGGGGAATCGGGGCTTTCGCGTTTTAGTGATGGCGAGTTTCAGCCGCATTTTAATGAATCGGTACGTGGTTGCGATGTGTTTTTAATACAGTCAACCCATCAGCCTACTGATAATTTGATGGAGTTGCTAATGATGGTTGATGCCGCGCGACGCGCATCGGCACATTATGTGAACGCGGTAATACCTTATTTTGGTTTAGCGCGCCAGGACAGAAAAGATAAGCCGCGTGTTGCCATCGGCTCAAAACTGGTAGCTAATTTATTGGTAGCGGCGGGTATTGACCGTATCATGACTATGGATTTGCATGCCGCGCAGATACAGGGATTTTTTGATGTTCCGGTTGATCACCTGGACGGATCAATAATTTTTGTACCTTATATAAAAAGCCTGGGCTTAGGTAAATTAACCATTGCTTCGCCTGATATGGGCGGATCATACCGAGCACGTGGTTTTGCCAAGTTCTTTAATGCCGAAGTGGTAATTTGCGATAAACGCCGTAAACGCGCTAACGAAATTGAATCAATGACGCTGATAGGTGACGTAACCGACCAGGACATTGTGTTGATTGATGATATATGTGATACTGCCCGTACATTGGCAAAAGCAGCAGAACTGATCATGGAGCGTGGTGCACGTAGCGTACGCGCGGTTTGTACACATCCGGTATTATCAGGTAATGCTTATGAAACTATTGAAAACTCTGCATTGGCAGAATTAATAGTAACTGATACCATACCGTTAAAACAGCAAAGCAGCAAAATAACGGTACTGTCAACAGCCGATTTATTTGCAAAGGCTATAATAAATGTAAACGAGCACGGGTCTATCAGCCAGTTGTTTAAGGTTGATTAGCCCCCTCTAAATCTCCCCCGGTAGGGGAGACTTTTTAAATTGAATAAAGACATCCCGCGCAAGGCGGGCTTAACAAATAAAAACAAATAAATAAAAAATGAAATCAATTGCTATTAGCGGTTCTCCAAGAGAGAACGTAGGGAAAAGAGACGCTAAAGAACTGCGTTACCAGAGCCTGGTGCCTGCAGTACTTTACGGTGGGCCAACCCAAACCCACTTTTCAGTGTCCGCAGCTGATTTGAAAGCCGTAGTTTATACTCCGGTTGTTCATTTCATCGACTTAGAAATTGCTGGTGTTAAATCACAGGCCATTATTAAAGATCTGCAGTTTCACCCATTAACTGAACAGATCATACACGTTGACTTTTTGTTACTTGACGAAAAGAAACCTATCGCTATCCAGATCCCGGTACGTTTAACCGGTACATCTCCGGGTGTAAAAGTTGGTGGTAAACTGGTACAAAAACTGCGTAAATTAAACATCAAAGCGTTACCTAAAGATCATTTAGATTTTATTGACGTGAGCATTGAAAGCTTAGAGGTTGGTAAATCAGTTAAAGTATCTGATATCAGCATCGATAAACTAACCATCCTGAATGCTAAAGAAGATACCATTGTTTCGGTAACTACTTCACGTGCATTACGCCAGGCTGAGCAGGAAGCAAATAAAAAATAATCCCCAATCCCTTTAAGCGGGAATAAGGAAATTAAAAGCGATGACATTGTCATCGCTTTTTTTGTTTAATGTGATATATTCGCAACGCATGAAATATCGAATAATGAATTTTGAATATCGAATTTTGGAATCCTTCAACATTCATCATTTTAAATTCGGTGTTCGATATTTAAAAAGAAACAGCGATGGCCATACGGCCCTATTTTAGTAAATATTTAAAAAAAGCGACGCCGGCTAAAAAGTCGGTACAAAGCGGTATGAAATATCTGGTAGTTGGTTTAGGTAACATTGGCCCCGAGTATGCCGATACGCGGCATAACATAGGGTTTATGGTATTGGATGAAATGGCAAAGCAGGAGGGGGCAAAGTTTCATAATATGCGCCTGGCCTATTATACCGAGGTGAGCCACAAAGGGCGCACACTGCATTTGATCAAACCTACAACATATATGAACCTGAGCGGCAAGGCCGTAAACCACTGGATGAAAGAGCTCAAGATCCCACAGGAAAATATATTGGTAATTGTTGATGATATAGCTTTACCGCTGGGCACCCTGCGCCTTAAACCCAAAGGCAGCGCCGCCGGGCATAATGGACTTAAAAACATTGAAGCTACCTTAGGTAATAGCGACTACGCGCGCCTGCGTTTTGGCGTGAGCGACAATTACCCCAAAGGCCGTCAGGTGGATTATGTTTTAAGCGGTTTTGATACAGACGAGCAGCCCGAGCTCCCGGCATTGATTGATCGCTCTATCGAAATGATAAAAAGCTTTGCCGCCATAGGTACCGAGCTAACTATGACAAAATTCAATAAATAACAACCAAGTAACTGTGTTTTTAGTTACTATTGTGTTAAATAATTTATTTGGTGTAACGGTATAAGATTTTTAACGTCTTATACTTGAAACCTATGAAAAAACTGATCTACACCTTATTCGCAATCTTTTTTTGCACTACTGTTTTTGGGCAATCTGCGCCTAATTTAGTAATTCGCGGCCTTGTGGCCGATTCTGTAACCCTGCAGCCCATTGGTTATGTTACCGTTGCCTTGCAGGATGCAGCAAACAAAACTCCCGTAAAAAGTATTTTAGCCAAAGAGGATGGCAGCTTTGAATTAACCGCTGCTGCCGGTAAAACATACAACCTGGTACTGGCAAACCTGGGCTATAACAATAAACAGGTAGCGGTTACCGGCACGGCACCCAATATAAATATGGGGCGGATAGTAATGTCGGCATCATTAAAGCAGCTGGCTGGGGTAACTATTACAGGTACCAAGCCCCTCATGAAACAGGAGGTTGACCGCTTAAGTTACGATGTATCGGCCGACCCGGAAAGCAAATCGATCACCGCGCTGGATATTATGCGCAAAGTGCCCTTACTATCTGTAGACGCTAATGATAACATTAAATTGCGCGGCAGCGGCGATTATAAAATATTGATCAACGGAAAAGAATCAGCACTGATGGCGCGTAACCCATCGGATATTTTAAAGGCCATGCCAGCCAGCAATATTGTGAAAATTGAGGTAATTACTACGCCACCCGCAAAATATGATGCCGAGGGCCTGGCGGGTATCATCAACATTATCACTACCAAAAAAACCGACCAGGGTTATAATGGCAACGCGACCGTGAATTATAACTCGGTATACGGCTATAGGGGTAATTTAAACCTTACCATAAAGCAGGGAAAATTTGGTTTTAGCGGATATGGCGGTTATGGCAAACGCCCGCAGTCGGCGTCGGCTGTTGGTGCCGAAAGTACTTTTACCAATCCGGCATCATCGCTTATACAAGATGGTACACAATCTCGCGGCGGTAACAACACTTATACTAATGATGAATTGAGCTTTGAAGCAGATTCATTGAACTTGATCAACGCGACCTTTAACCATTACAACGGAGCAAACACGAGCAACAACGACCAACTTGCCACACAACGCGATGGCAATAATAACATAACGCAAGCCTATCACTTATCAAATAATGGTATAGGTAATTACACCGGTACAGACATGGGTATTAACTACCAGCTTGGCTTTAAGCACAATAAAGACCAGTTGTTAACCGCATCTTACCGCTACAATAGTTATAATAACGATAATAACACCGACAATCGTTTTACAAATTATAACAGGCCCAATTATCAGCAATACAATAATTCGGGGGGTAAGGAGTATACTACCCAGCTTGATTATATACAGCCATCAAAAATATTAACTATTGAGGCTGGCGGAAAAATGATATTGCGTAACAACTACAGCAATTTCCGTAATGATACGCTGGCAACAAACGGACAGTACCAAACCGTGCCCTCGCAAACCAACGATTTTACTTATCATCAAAACGTGTATAGCGTTTATAACTCTTATCAGGTAAAACTTACCTCGTGGTCGTTCAAGGCCGGCTTACGGTTTGAGCGTACTAATATTAATGCCGAGTTTGCCGCGGGCGGAGGCATGAATTTTGGGCAAAGCTACAATAACCTGGTGCCTTCGCTATCCATAATGCGTACCATTAATACAACAAACAGCGTAAATTTTGGCTTTACCCAGCGTATACAACGCCCGGGCATATGGCAGCTAAACCCATTTGTTGATAGCTCGAACCCTAATTATGTGAGTGTGGGTAACCCGGCGCTGCGCCCGGCCATTAATAATAATTTTGAATTCAATTACAGTAATTCGGCTAAAGGTTCATTAAACATAAGTACCCACTACTCGTTTGTTAACAATACTATTCAAAGTATTATAACGGTAAATAATGGTATTACAACTACTACCTACGCCAATGTGGGCAGTAACAGGAACTTAGGTATCGATCTTAATCTTCATTATCCTATCACACCAAAACTAAACATCAACATCAACTCGGCCATATTACAAGTTTGGTTAAAAGGCACTTATAATGGCGGGCTTTATACTAACAGCGGCCAGCAGGGGCATATTTTTACTGATGCCGATTATAAGTTTGATGATGGTTTCCGCATTGCAACAAATGTTGGGTTTGATAGCCGGTATGTATTGCTTGAGGGTAGGGATAATTACTATTTCGGTAACTCGTACAGCGCCTCGAAAGATATCTTTAATAAGAAGGTAACCATATCGCTGTATTTAAATAACCCCTGGGCCAAATTTAATAAGATCGACTTTTATACCAAATCGTCTGATTTCTCGACCTATAATTATTTTAACAACTATTACCGCACCGTTGGCTTTAACTTAATGTACAAATTTGGCAAGTTAAATAGCCAGATAAAGAAAAATCAGCACGGTATCAATAATGACGATACTACCTCGGGCAGAAATTAATAAACTGTTAATCAGACCTGTTAAAGCTATCAATTTTTTGAAAGATTGATAGTCACCGCCTTATATGCCGTTTTAATTTTTGTATTAATAATATTACTGAAAATGCAGGTAATACTCTTGTTACTTGCTAAATAATGGTGTGTTTTTTTGCTAAAATCGCACTTTTATTTGGTTCCCCTAAGTAAACCTATTGTATTAACATCCACACAAAATAATTTATGAAAAAACTGGTACTCATTGTACTTTGCTTATGTTGTTATTTTTTAGCTACTGCCCAAAACCGTAAGCCAATAACCATAAAAGGAACGCTGATTGATTCGGCAACCAATACACCGCTGGGTTATGCAACGGTTTCTATAATTAACCCAACTACCAAACAGCCTTTAAAAAGTGGCTTATCAAAAGATGACGGTACCTTTGAATTTGATGATATCGCGGCTCGTGCCTATAAACTTTCGGTTACATCATTAGGTTATAAAGCAAAAACTATAAATATTACCGGTAAAGATGTGATGACCGATGTGGGTAAAGTGATCATGTTGCCATCGTCAAACGGCTTGAGCGAGGTAAATATCACTGCCGATAAACCGCTGATAAAACAAGAGGTTGACCGCTTAAGTTACGATATACAGGCCGATCCGGAAAGTAAGGTGTTGAACGTGCTGGATATGCTGCGCAAAGTGCCCCTGATATCGTTAGATGCCGATGATAACATTTTGCTGAAAGGCAGCGGCGATTATAAGATCTTGATAAACGGCAAGCCATCAAGCTTGGTGGTACATAGTCCGAAGGATATTTTCAGGTCGATGCCTGCATCAAGCATACAGAAAATAGAGGTTATTACCACACCGCCGGCAAAATATGATAGCGAAGGTTTGGCGGGTATCATCAACATTATTACCAATAAAAAAGTAGATAACGGTTATAACGGCGGCATAAATATTAACGACCGTTTTCCTATTGGTGGCCCGGGCATGGGTGGCTCATTTACTTATAAAAACGGAAAGTTTGGCGCAGCATCTTATTTTGGCCTTAACCAGTACGATCAGCCGCAAACTACCAACCTGAACAGCCGTGTTACAACTGGTCTGGGTGCTAGTAACCTTACACAAACAGGTGTCCGCAAATCAAATAATCACAGCGGTTATATAGGCACCGAGTTTAGTTATGAGATAGATACCCTGAACCTGCTTACTGCCGAGATTGGTTTGAACGGTAATAAAGGTACATCATACAGTAATCGTTATTCAAGTAAAGATACTATTGACGCTATTAGCCAGGCAGATATAATTACCCAGGCTTATGATATTATGAATAATGGCAGGGGCCGTAATTATGGTTATGACGCAGGTTTTAACTATCAGAAAGGATTTGATCATCGAAAAGATCAGATATTGACCTTTTCGTACAAATACACTTACGCTAATAATAATCAGTTTAATCAGCTTGATATTTCGCAGCGTATAAATTATCCGGTTTTAGGTTTCCCAAATTATCTGCAAAATAACCGGGAAATAGCCAAGGAGCAAACCATACAAACTGATTATGCCCAAACTGTTAACACGGTAAATATGGAGGCTGGTTTAAAGGGAATATTACGTAATGGTAATAGTAATTTTGAGTTTGATACCTTACGCTACGATCCGTTTAACCCTACGGCAGCTCAATATGATCTGAGCCCAACCCGTTCAAATAATTATAACAATAACCAGTATATTTTAAGCGCTTACAACTCTTATCAATATAATTTTAGCCCAACCTGGGGGTTCAAGGTAGGGGGGCGTTTAGAACAAACCATAGTTAATGCCGATTTTATTACCACGGCATCAACCGTTAATCAAAATTACCTCAACTTTATACCCTCTATATCCATCAACAAAAAATTCGCGAACCTGAGTAGTATTAATTTTGGTTTTACCCAGCGCGTTTCAAGGCCGGGCATCAACACCCTTAACCCGTTTGTTGACCGCTCGAACCCTAACTTTGTAAACTCGGGTAACCCTAACCTGCGGCCGGTTGTAAGTAATAATTACCAGGTAAACTATAGCCGCTTTAAAAAAGGATCGATTAATGTGGGCTTAAGCTATAGCGTGGCCAGCAATACCATACAGCAAATTTCAACTTACGATCACGTAACCGGCATCACCCGCTCAACCTACGACAATGTGGGTAAAAACAAAGTGCTGGGTAGTAATTTTAACGTGAATTATCCAATTACCCGCGTATGGAACTTTAGTTTAAACGGAAACCTGAACTATATCTGGATAGAGGGTAGGGTAGACACCGCTAAAATTAAAAATAAAGGGCTGCAAGGCTACTTTAATGCTTCAACGGGGTATAAGCTGAAAAAAGGTTACCGTGTTAATGCGAATTTAAACTTTAACAGCCCGTATATTTCTTTGCAGGGTAAATCAAATTCTTATTTTTACTCGGCGTTTAGCGGTAGTAAGGAGATCGTGAAAAATAAACTTACCGTATCAGCATCGGTAAGTAATCCGTTCACTAAATTCAGAAACAACGTAAATAAAACCAACGGGCCTAATTTTAGCCAGATAAGCTATAATCAAACTTATTTACGGGTTTATAGTGTTAGTTTGAATTACCGTTTCGGAAAGTTGAAAGACGCGATCAGGAAAAATCAACGCGTGATCAATAATGATGATACAACGAAGAATGTAACACCGCCAAGATCACTATAAACAATTATAACAACATGAAGGTTTACGGCATCACCAATTGTAACACGGTAAAAAAGGCTTTAGATTGGTTTAAGGCAAATAACATTGCTTACGAGTTTCAGGATTTTAAAAAGCTGGGCGTATCGCCGGCTAAATTGGATGAATGGGACAGTAAAGCCGGGTACGAAAAATTTATGAACAAACAGGGGCTTACCTGGAAACAGCTTGACCCAGCCGTAAAAGAAAGCATTAAAACCAAAGCCGATGCCCTGCAACTACTGCAGCAAAAAACCAGCATGATAAAACGCCCCGTTATTGAAGACGGCGACTTTTTATTCTTCGGATTCGACGAGGCGATATATCAGCAGCATTTTAAATAAGAATCAGAGAGACGCGGATCGCGTCTCTTTTTGTTTGTATGGTTTTAGCTGCAAAGTATTGCGGCTCTACATTTTGGGCTGTGTAATAATTTGTTTACTTAATGTTGTATGCGCATTATTTCATAATTTTACATTTTACTAAACTAAAATTAACTGATGAAATTTTCCACTACTGCCAGTTTAACACTGGCTTTTGTGGCGGGTATTGCTATCGCTAAGGCACAAAATACCCCGCCCGGCAGAACTCCCAATCAGCGTGCAGCCGCAAATGCAAGGCCACGCATTTATCCTTATGATCCGGGTGATGCCCCAACTACCAATTATGATTATCATGAACTTTGGAAACCGTTTTTTTACACCAAAAATGGCAGCGAGTTTCGTGCGGCCGATGGGCAGCCCGGGCCAAAATACTGGCAAAACCGAGCCGATTATCAGCTAACTGCAAAACTGAACGAAGCAGTTAATGAAGTTATAGGTACCGAAGTACTAATCTACACCAACAACAGCCCGCAAAAACTGGGTTTTATTTGGATGCAGTTAGATCAGAACCTGTTCAAGCTTGACTCGCGCGGAAACAAGCAGGTGCCTTTGGCTCGTGATTCGGCAACGAATGTTGTTGCCCAACAAAGCCGTAACTGGGGTCGCGGGCAGGTGTTTGATGCAGGATATAAAATTAAATCGGTAAAGGTATTGAGCACGCCAAAAGGCAGCACGGTAACCACCGCTACCGATGTAAAATACCTTATAAACGATACCCGTATGCAGATATTTTTACCAAGCGCGCTTGAAGCCGCAGGCGGTAAATTAAAGCTGAAAATAGAATTCTCATTCATATCACCTGATTATGGGTCGGACCGTATGGGTATCATTAATACCGATCAGTCAAAAAACGGAAAGATATTCCAGGTGGCGCAATGGTACCCCCGCATGTGTGTGTATGATGACCTGCAAGGCTGGAACACCTTACCCTACACCGGCGAAAGTGAATTTTATTTGGAGTATGGCGATTTTGACATCAATATTACCGCTCCGGCTAAAGACATTGTAGTATGCTCAGGCGAGTTATTAAACCCTAAAGACGTATATACTGTAGAACAGCAAAAACGCTGGGCATTAGCCGCGCAAAGCGAAAAAACAGTAGCCATACGTTCGGCTGCTGAAGTGACCGACCTGGCATCGCGCCCGGCAGGTAAATCTGAGCTGACCTGGCACTTCCAGATCCACAATGCGCGTGACGCTTCGTGGGGTGCATCATCGGCATTTATTATTGATGCTGCCAAGATGGATCTGCCAAGCGGAAAAAAATCAATGGCGATATCGGCCTACCCGGTTGAAAGCGCTATGGGCCGCAACCAATGGGCACGTGCCACCGAAATGACCAAAGCATCTATCGAGTACAATTCAAAAAAATGGTTCGAGTTTCCTTATCCTAATGCTACAGCCGTTGCCGGTAAAGCAGGCGGTATGGAGTATCCGGGCATTGTATTTTGCAGCTTAGGCGGTGGCTGGGGCGTGCTTGACCACGAGTTTGGTCATACCTGGTTCCCGATGATCGTTGGATCGAACGAACGCTTATATGGCTGGATGGATGAGGGCTTCAATACATTTATCAATACACTATCTACACAAAATTCATTAAAAGGCGAGTTTTACAGGGCTTTAACTCCGGCAAGGCAATTAGCTTCATGGAAAATGTATACCCGCCCTGATCTTGAACCAATTTTGAGCAACCCTGATAACCTGAAAGAGGTTAATAACGGTACATTGTTGTATAGTAAACCAAGCGCAGGCCTGGTTATGCTGCGCGAGCAGATATTGGGCCCTGAGCGTTTTGATTACGCATTTAAAACCTATATTGAGCGCTGGGCCTTTAAACACCCATCGCCTGATGACTTTTTCCGCACGATGGAAGCCGCGGCCGGCGAGAGCTTGCAATGGTTTTGGCGTGGGTGGTTTGAGCATACCTGGCGTTTGGATGTTGCCGTACGTACAGTAAAATATGTTGATAATGACCCTGCTAAAGGGGCTATCATCACTATTGATAACCTGGAGAAAATGGCAATGCCTGTTGACCTGGAGATCAAAACCGTTAGCGGTAAAACCGACCGTGTACATTTTGCTGCCGAAATATGGGAGCGTAACGTAAGCTGGTCGTTCAAATATCCATCAACCGAAGCGATACAATCAGTTACTTATAATCCTGACAGTACCCTGCCTGACTATAATCCGGCTAACAACGTTTGGACAAGCAAAAACTAAAAACTAACCTACATAAACAACCAGCCCGGCCGAAAGCCGGGTTTGTTGTTTATAAGCTAAGTGTTAAATATTGCCGTTTAGTAACTATTGGTACTATAATTGATTTATCTTTAATAGCATAATTAACTAAGCCATGAAACGCCATCTATTAATTCTTATCGTATTATTTGCAGCCTATACTGCAAAAGCCCAGGAAGTGCTTAAAGGCACCATTACCGAATCGGGCACCAGCCAAAAACTAACCAACGTTTTTATTCATGATAATACAAACAAGCAACTCACCATGGCCGATAAGGAAGGTAAGTTCTCTATAAACACGGCCACCGGCCACCTGCTTATTTTTGATTCGCCGGGCTATATGTCTGATACATTATACCTTGTTGATATGAAGCCCAAAAACATTGAGCTTAAATCAATGGGTATTACGTTGAGGCAGGTAAATATCAGCGCCAGGCGCGCAGCCTTCAATCCAAGGGTAGAGTATCCTGAAGTGTATCAAAAAAGCAAGGTATATATACTTTCGCCAAGTACCTGGTTTTCTGCCGAGGGAAAGAACGCGCGTCGTTTAAAGCGCTACTTCACGTCAGAAGAGCAGGAACGCCAGGTTGACGAGGCTTACTCGGTAGCTTATGTAAGCAGTATCGTTCCGCTTAAAGGAATGGATCTGGAAAATTTCATGTCGATGTATCGCCCAACTTACGCGTTTATCAGGAGCAACAGCGGCCCAACACTGGCGGCTTATATCAATGATTCGTACAAGAAATTTATGGCCCTTCCGCCTGATAAAAGGGTAATGCCGAGTTTGACGGCTCAATAAAAAACTCTCTAAATCTCCCCGAAGGGGAGATTTAGAGAGTTTTTTATTGAGCCCTCCCTTTTGGGGAGGGTTGGGAGGGGTTATATATTCGCAGCCAGCCAATCACCAACTTCGCTGGTTTTATAGGCTTTATTTTTTCCGGCAAGATCTTCGGTTACTATACCTTCGGCTAATGATCGGTTTACTACCGAACGGATCAGTTCTGCTTCTTCTTTTAAACCAAAGGCATCCTCGAACATCATTGCTGCTGATAATACGGTTGCCAGTGGGTTCGCGATGTCTTTACCTGCTGCCTGCGGATAAGAACCGTGTATAGGCTCAAATAACGAGGTGTGAACGCCTATTGACGATGAAGGCATTAATCCCATCGAACCTGAAATTACAGAGGCCTCGTCGGTTAAAATGTCGCCAAACAGGTTTTCGGTGATCAATACATCGTACGAGCTTGGCCATTGTACCAAACGCATGGCTACCGCGTCAACAAACTCATAACTTACGGTTACTTCAGGGTAATCTTTTTCCATAGCCTGCACTGTTTGTCTCCAAAGGCGTGATGTTTCCAATACGTTGGCTTTATCAACACAGCATAGTTTTTTGCCGCGCTGCATCGCCATTTCAAAACCTAATTTTGCAAGGCGTTGTACCTCTTCTTTAGTGTAGGTACAGGTATCAAAAGCGGTATTGCCATCTTCTGAACGGCCACGTTCACCAAAGTAAATACCACCGGTTAATTCACGCAGAATGATCAGGTCGGTACCTTCAATGCGCTCTCTTTTTAAAGGCGAATTATCAATTAACGATGGGAAAGTAAAGGTTGGGCGTACGTTGGCATATAAGCCTAATTTTTTGCGCATTTTCAACAAACCCTGCTCCGGGCGAACTTTGGCGGTAGGGTCATTGTCAAAACGCGGGTGACCAATGGCGCCAAACAAAACGGCATCAGCAGCCATACAAACCTCGTGTGTCGAGTCCGGGTAAGGCTCGCCAACAGCGTCGATAGCGGCAGCACCGGTTAAGGCGGCTGTCCAGCTAATTTCGTGGTTAAACTTTTTTGCTACAGCGTTTGATACTTTAACAGCCTGATCAATAACCTCAGGTCCAATTCCATCTCCTGCTAAAAGGGCGATATTTAGTTTCATTGTGTTTATTTATAGTTATTATTTTCAATTTAATATTTAATATCGTCATTGCGAGCGCCAGCGTGGCAATCTCTGAACTTTGCATGCGGGAATATCTTTTGTAGAGATTGCCACGTCGTTTCACTCCTCGCAATGACGATGCGGTATTAGTAATCTCTATATTATATTCAGCATTTTTTGCGTAGCCTTAATGGCACAAACTGTTTGGTCCGAATCCAGGCCGCGGGTTATAAACTTGCGTTGGTCGGTTTCCCAGGTGATGATGGTTTCGCACAATGCATCGGTAGCGCTGCCCGGGGCAATACGTACGGCATAATCAATCAGCTTGGGCAAGTTTCTTTTCTTTTTGTTATAAACACGGGTAAGCGCGTTCATAAACGCGTCAAATTGCCCGTCGCCCTGCGCGTTTTCTTCAAAACGCTCGCCGTCTATCTGCACCGAAATGGTGGCCGATGGCCGCAAACCCATAGAATTCATCAGCACATACGATTCTACAACAACCTTTTCTTCGTACATACTGCTATCCAGCACATCAGATATGATATAAGGCAAGTCGTCTTTAGTAACAGTTTCCTTTTTATCGCCCAGTTCAATAACGCGTTGGGTAACTTTTTTCAGGTCGGCTTCATTTAATTTCAGGCCCAGTTCCTGCAGGTTTTTTTCAATATTGGCTTTGCCGGATGTTTTGCCAAGCGCGTATTCCCGCTTTCTGCCGAAACGTTCGGGCAGCAGGTCATTGAAGTATAAATTGTTCTTATTGTCACCATCGGCATGGATACCTGCTGTTTGGGTAAATACATTATCGCCAACAATAGGTTTGTTTGATGGGATGCGCACGCCCGAAAAGGTCTCGACCAGTTTACTAACCTTGTAAATTGACGATTCTTTAAGGTTCATCTCTACCTCGGGTGCAAAATCATTGATCACGGCAATGGCGCTGGCCATGGCCGCGTTACCCGCACGTTCGCCCATACCGTTTACAGTGAGGTGCAAACCGTTTATACCGGCCTTTACCGCTTCCAGTACATTAGCGGTGCCAAGGTCATAATCATTATGCGCGTGGAAATCAAAATGTATGTTCGGATATTTAGTTATCAGCTCTGTTAAAAACTTGCGGGTTTCTACAGGCGTTAAAATGCCTAAGGTATCAGGCAGTAATATTCTTTTTATGGGTTGCGTGGTCAAAAAATCAAGATACTGATGCACATAGTCGGCCGAGTTGCGCATGCCGTTGCTCCAGTCTTCCAAATAAACATTGGTTTCAATACCATTATCCTTAGCCAGCTCAATCACCTGTTTTATTTCGGCAAAATGCTGCTCAGGTGTTTTTTTAAGCTGATGGGTTAAATGATTTAGCGAACCTTTGGTTAACAGATTCTGCACCTTAACGCCCGACTTGATCATCCAATCAATAGAAACACCATTATCAACAAATGATAATACCTCGATACGGTCTGCATAGCCGTTTGCTTGTGCCCAGCTAATAATATTTTTAACCGCGTTAAACTCTCCTTCGGATACGCGTGCTGAGGCGATCTCAACACGGTCAACATTAAGCTCTTCAAGCAAAAGTTGGGTGATGGTTAACTTCTCGGATATGGAAAACGATACGCCCGATGTTTGTTCGCCATCGCGCAGCGTTGTGTCCATGATCTCTATTTTCCTTCTTTCCATGACTGGATTAGTTTTAGTATCGGCGGTTAGGTATTAAGTATATAATGCGTAAAAGCGTTTCATAAAATCATGAAACGCTTTTACCAATTTTGGAATTTATTTCATGTTATAGCGGCAGATTCGCGGCAAACTCCTCGATCTCGCCTTTAATGCTTTGCAGATAATCAATATCGTCAAAGCCGTTAAGCATGTTATTTTTTTTGTATGAATTAATTTCGAATGTCTCTTTTTCGCCGGTGGCTAAAAGGGTAATAGTTTGGTTTGGCAGGTTAACTTCCAGCTCTGTTTTTGGGTCAGCAAAAATTGCCGCGAATATTTTTTCGGCAAACTCGGGGCTAACCTGTACCGGCAGCACACCTATGTTTAAGCAGTTGTTTCTGAAAATATCAGCAAAAAAGCTGGAAACCACGCAGCGGAAACCGTAATCGTAAACAGACCATGCGGCATGCTCGCGCGATGAGCCCGAACCAAAGTTTTTACCGCCTACCAGTATTTTACCGGTGTAGGTAGGATCGTTAAGCACAAAGTCTTTTTTTGGTGTATTATCCGGATTGTAACGCCAGTCGCGGAATAAGTTATCACCAAAACCAACACGTTCTGTCGCTTTTAAAAAGCGTGCGGGTATTAACTGGTCGGTATCCACATTCTCGATGGGTAGTGGTACCGCGGTGCTGGTTAGTATGTTAAATTTATCGTAAGCCATATTTTTAAGTTGATGGTCCATAGACCATAGTCGATAGATAGTTTTTACTATGGGCTATCGACTATGGTCTATCGACTAATTAAACCAATTCTTCAATTAACGTTCTCGGGTCGGTTACTACGCCGGTAACGGCAGCAGCGGCAGCTACTAAGGGGCTGGCCAGCATAGTGCGTGCCCCCGGGCCCTGGCGGCCTTCAAAGTTACGGTTCGAGGTACTTACCGCATATTTGCCGGCAGGTACTTTATCATCGTTCATTGCTAAACAGGCAGAACAGCCTGGCTGGCGCAATTCAAATCCGGCTTCGTTCAAAATAGCCAATAAGCCTTCTTCTTTAATTTGAGCCTCAACAATGTGCGATCCGGGAACTAACCAGGCGGTAACATTATCGGCTTTGTGTTTACCTTTTACTAAAGATGTAAACGCTCTGAAATCCTCGATACGGCCGTTGGTACAGCTGCCCACAAAAACGTAATCAACCGGTTTACCCAGCATTGATTCGCCTTCATGGAAACCCATGTAACCTAATGATTTCTCGTAAGTGGCCACACCACCCTCAACCTGTTCAGCGTCAGGGATATCATGCGATATGCCCATACCCATACCCGGGTTGGTACCATAAGTGATCATCGGCTCGATGGTTGAACCATCAAAGGTCAGTTCTTTATCAAATACCGCGTCGGCATCGGTTTTTAAAGTTTTGTAGTAAGCTAACGCTTTGTCCCAGGCCTCGCCTTTAGGGCTAAACTCGCGGCCTTTTACGTAGTTGATAGTGGTTTCATCCGGAGCGATCATGCCGCCACGGGCGCCCATTTCAATACTCAGGTTACAAACCGTCATCCGGCCTTCCATAGTCATGTTCTCAAAAACATCCCCGGCATATTCAACAAAGTAACCTGTAGCGCCAGATGTTGTGAGTTGTGATATAATGAACAGCGCAACATCTTTAGGAGTAACACCTTTACCCAATTTGCCATTAACGTTAATGCGCATTTTTTTAGGTTTAGGCTGCATAATACATTGGGTAGCCAAAACCATCTCCACTTCCGAAGTACCTATACCAAAAGCGATAGCGCCAAAAGCACCGTGGGTTGAGGTATGCGAGTCGCCGCAAACAATAGTAGCACCCGGTTGGGTAATACCATACTCAGGGCCCACTACGTGAACAATGCCATTTTTTTGATGGCCTAATCCCCAGTGGCTGATACCGTACTCGGCCGAGTTCGACTCCAGCATATGTAACTGGTTGGCCGAAAGCGGATCGGCAACGGGCTTATCCTGGTTAATGGTAGGCGTGTTATGGTCGGCAGTAGCGAATGTGCGGTTAGGGTATAAAACTTTTGTACCGCGGCTTTTTAAACCTAAAAAGGCTACCGGGCTGGTTACTTCGTGTATAAGGTGACGATCAATAAAAAGCACATCGGGCCCGCCTTCTATTTTGCGTACTACGTGCTTGTCCCACACCTTATCAAATAATGTCTTGCTCATTTTTATTCTATTTATTATATCTCAATACAAATATCGTTATACCAATTGTTTGATGCCGCTCATCAGCAATAACAAATCATCATCATTGATGTCAAGCTTGCTGTCAGCTAAGGTCAGGAAACGGTGGTAGGCATTGCTCAATTCTTCTTTACTCAGATTATAACCCAAACGCTCCAAATGGAACTTCAGCGCATGCCTGCCGCTGCGTGCGGTAAGCACAATGCTGGCGTTAGGGAAACCTACGTCCTCCGGACGAATAATTTCATAATTTTCGCGGTTTTTCAGGAAACCATCCTGGTGGATGCCTGAGCTGTGCGCGAAGGCATTGCTGCCTACAATAGCTTTATTTGGCTGTACCGGCATGCGCATTTGTGTGCTTACCATGCGGCTTAGCTCGTAAAAATTCTGGGCGTTAATGTTGGTATGCAGGCCTAATACATGATGTGTTTTCAGTATCATCACTACTTCTTCAATCGAAGTGTTGCCGGCACGCTCACCGATACCGTTAATGGTACCTTCTATTTGGCGTGCGCCGTTTTGCAGGCCTGCTATAGAGTTGGCGGTAGCCAACCCAAGGTCGTTATGGCAATGCACAGATATGATCGCCTTATCAATATTTTTTACGTTCTCTTTCAGGAACTTTATTTTTTCGCCATATTGGTCGGGCAGGCAATAGCCGTTGGTATCAGGTATGTTAACCACGGTCGCGCCTGCCGCGATGACCGCTTCAACCATTTGAGCCAAGTAATGCACATCGGCACGACCGGCATCCTCGGCATAGAACTCTATATCCTCGACCGATTTTTTTGCATACTTAACCGCTTCAACAGCGCGCTCCAATATCTCTTCGCGGGTGCTGTTAAACTTGTTCTTGATGTGCATATCAGACGAGCCTATACCGGTATGTATACGCGGGTGTTTGGCAAATTTTAATGCTTCAACAGCGGCGTCAATATCACCTTTATTGGCACGGGTAAGCGCGCAAATGGTGGGGTTTTTTACGGCCTTCGATATTTCGACAACGCTTTGAAAATCGCCGGGGCTTGAAATAGGAAAACCGGCTTCAATAATGTCTACACCCAATGCTTCCAGTTCGTGGGCTATTTCTATCTTTTCGGGGGTGGTTAGCTGGCAGCCCGGTACCTGTTCGCCATCGCGAAGCGTGGTATCAAAAACATAAACGCGGTTTGGATCGTGTAACATATCTTTTTTGAGATTTGAGATGTTAGATATGAGATTTGAGACTCATAGTTATCATCAATTAATTCATTATTTTATTAAAAAGATTGAAAGTGAGATTTGAAATATTCTCCTATCTCAAATCTCACTACTCGTATCTAAAATTACGCTTCTACAGCCTGGTTTTCAGGGCGTAAACTGCGTACAGTTTTGCCTGCCTGCCATAATTCGCTTTCGCGTAACTCTGCTAATTCAGCATCAAGTTTCTCGCGATAATCCGGTTTACTGTTTGAGTCGATTGAACGTTGTGACTCTTTGCCGGTTGCAACGCTTTTATAAAGCTCTTCAAACACCGGTTTGGTTGCATCACGGAATGGTTTCCACCAATCTAAAGCACCACGTTGAGCGGTAGTTGAGCAGTTAGCATACATCCAATCCATACCGTTCTCTGCAACTAATGGCATTAACGATTGGGTTAACTCTTCAACAGTTTCGTTGAACGACTCAGAAGGAGAGTGGCCGTTGCTGCGTAACACTTCGTACTGTGCAGCAAAAATACCCTGGATACAACCCATCAGTGTACCACGCTCGCCGGTTAAGTCGCTGAATACCTCTTTACGGAAATCAGTTTCGAATAAGTAACCGCTGCCTACAGCAATACCTAAAGCGATAACACGCTCAAAAGCTTTGCCTGTAGCATCCTGGAAAATAGCGTAGCTTGAGTTTAAGCCACGGCCTTGCAGGAACATACGACGCAATGAAGTACCTGAACCTTTAGGTGCAACTAAAAATACGTCAACATCGGCAGGAGGGATGATGCCTGTTTGCTCGTTGAAAGTGATACCAAAACCGTGAGAGAAGTATAATGCTTTGCCAGGGGTTAAGTGTTTCTTAACAGTTGGCCATAAAGCAATCTGTGCAGCATCACTTAATAAATAACAAATTACGGTGCCTCTTTCTAACGCTTCTTCAATTTCAAAAAGGGTTTCGCCCGGTACAAAACCATCGCTGATAGCTTTATCCCATGTTTTTGAATTTTTACGCTGACCAACAATTACGTTGATACCGTTGTCTTTTTGATTCAACGCCTGCCCCGGGCCTTGTACGCCATAACCAATAACAGCTACGGTTTCATTTTTCAGGATGTCCTGTGCTTTCGATAGAGGGAACTCCTCGCGGGTTACTACATTTTCTTCAGTGCCGCCGAAATTTAATTTTGCCATTGTTTTTGTTTTTATTGTTTGATTTCACCGATGTTGTTTGATTTCACCGATTGTTTATGTTGCTTGTTTAGTTACTCTTTATTACTCCCCCTTTAGGGGGCTGGGGGGCTACATGGTAAACACCTTGCTGCCCTTATTCAAATACTCATTCTCAATTACTTCTTCGCCTGGTTCTAAACGTTCAAACTCGCGTAGTTTTGAGTTAAAGCCTTCACTGTCTTTTATAATAGCTACGCGTGCGCTGCGTACAAACTCTATAAGCCCGTAAGGTTGTAATATGTTGATCAGGTTATCGGTTTCTTCGCGATGGCCGGTTGTTTCAAATACGGTGTAATCTTTACGGATCACTACGGCGCGTGCGCCATTTTCGCGCAGCAAACGTTCAACGCTTACCTTTTCGGCAATTACATCAGTTGATACCTTGTAAAGTGCCAGCTCCTGCCAAATCACATCCTCGTTGGTGTGGTAGTACACTTTTAAAACCTCTACCTGCTTTTCTATCTGGCGGGTAAGTTTGCGTACCACTTCTTCCGACTCGGTGATCACGATATTAAAACGGTGGATACTCTCGATCTCGGAAGGAGAGGTATTCAAACTATCTATATTTATTTTACGACGCGTGAATATGATCGCTATCCTGTTCAGCAAACCAACCTGGTTCTCTGTGTAGATGGTGATGTTATATTCCTGCTTTTCTATGTCCTGATTGCTCATTATTTCTTTAGTTAAGTAGTGAGTGGTTGATTGGGTTGATTAAGTTATCGCACCGGTTCACATTCACTAATACTTGCAATTTTATTTTTAATGTTATGATGATCAGATTAACTATTCACTCAATCAACCTAATCAACAAATAACTTTATTTAAGCCTGATCTCACTTACACTGCAGCCTTGCGGTACCATCGGGAACACATTGTTCTCTTTGGTTACCATCACTTCCAGCAGGAATGAACCTTTATTGTCCAGCATTTCTTTTAAAGCACCTTGTAAGTCTTCGCGTTCTTCTATACGCTTGCCCGGTATACGGTATGCAGCTGCCAAAGCCACAAAATCAGGGCTTTGAATATCAACGAACGAATATCTGCGCTCATTAAATAACTCCTGCCATTGACGCACCATGCCCAAGAAACGATTATTCAGGATGATGATCTTCACATCAACGCCCGATTGCATGATGGTGCCTAATTCCTGGCAAGTCATCTGGAAACCACCATCGCCGATGATAGCTACTACGGTTTTATCCTGAGCGCCGTATTTAGCGCCTATGGCTGCAGGTAATGCAAAACCCATAGTGCCTAAACCACCGCTGGTAACGTTGCTGCGGGTATTATTAAACTGCGCGTAACGACAAGTCACCATTTGGTGCTGACCCACATCGGTAACTATAATAGCTTCGCCTTTGGTCAGCTCGTTCAGTTGTTTAATTACTTCGCCCATGGTCATCTCGCCGGTTGTTGGGTTCAGCTCTTTTTCAATAACCTGCTCAATTTCCTGTCTGGTGTATTCGTTGAACCTGGCTAACCAATCGGTATGCTGTTTTTGTTCAACCAGCTCGGTAAGCAGCGGCAGTGTTTCTTTACAATCGCCCCAAACAGGTACGGTAGTTTTAACATTTTTATCGATCTCGGCAGGGTCAATATCCAAATGAACAACCTTGGCTTGTTTAGCATATTTATCCAGGCGACCGGTTACACGATCGTCAAAGCGCATGCCGATGGCGATCAATACATCGCACTCATTGGTCAGAACGTTTGGCCCGTAATTACCATGCATTCCCAGCATACCCACGTTTAGGGGATGATCTGTAGGGATAGCACCCGCACCTAAAACGGTCCAAGCTGCAGGGATACCGCTTTTTTCAACAAAGGCTTTAAATTCCTGTTCGGCACTGCCTAATATTACGCCCTGGCCAAATAAGATAAATGGTTTTTTCGCCTCATTGATCAATGCTGCGGCCTGCTCAATATACTGCGGGCGAACGATTGGTTTTGGGCGATAGCTGCGGATATGCTCGCATGGGGTATATCCGGCATAATCAAACAGTTGTATCTGCGCGTTTTTAGTGATATCTATCAACACAGGGCCTGGTCTGCCGCTTTTGGCGATATAAAATGCCTTGGCGATAACCTCAGGGATCTCGTTAGCATCAGTTACCTGGTAGTTCCATTTGGTTACCGGGGTAGTGATGTTGATCACGTCTGTTTCCTGGAAAGCGTCTGTACCTAAAAGGTGAGCGAACACTTGGCCGGTGATACATACCAATGGGGTGCTATCTATCTGTGCATCGGCTAAACCGGTTACCAGGTTGGTAGCGCCGGGGCCGCTGGTAGCAAATACCACACCTACTTTGCCGGATGTACGTGCATAGCCCTGACCGGCATGTATACCACCCTGCTCATGCCTAACCAAAATATGGTCAAGCTTTTCATTATAATCATATAAAGCATCATAGATAGGCATGATGGCACCACCCGGATAACCGAAAATGGTATCAACGCCCTCTGCAATTAATGCTTCTAATAACGCTACCGATCCCGAAACGTTTACGATTTCCTTTTCGGCGGTTTTGTTTAGTATTTCCTGTTGTGCAACTTCCATACTCTTTATTTTTATTTCGAATTTCGGATGTTCGATTTCGAATTTATTTTTTAATTATTTTGAAGCTTTAGCTTTCGCCTTTCAGCTTTTACCTTAAATTACATCTCGTCCGTAACGCAGCCTTCCGCGGCTGAGGTAACGGTTTTAGCATACCTGTATAACAGGCCTTTGCTAACTTTTAACGCGGGTTGCTGCCATGCTGCTTTACGCGCGGCCATTTCTTCGTCTGATAAGATCACATTGATCTGGTTTGTAGTCGCGTCAATAATGATCTTGTCATCGTCTTTAATTAAGCCTATCGCGCCCCCGTCGTATGATTCAGGGGTGATGTGGCCTACCACAAAGCCGTGTGTTCCGCCGCTAAAACGGCCATCGGTAATTAATGCTACCGAGCTGCCCAAACCTGCACCAAATATGGCTGATGTTGGCTTCAACATTTCGGGCATACCCGGCGCGCCTTTAGGGCCCACGTTGCGGATAACCACCACATCACCTTTTTTGACTCGGCCGCTTTGTATGCCGGCTATTAATTCAAACTCGCCATCAAACACGCGGGCAGGGCCTTCAAAGTGAGTGCCTTCTTTACCGCTAATTTTGGCTACACTACCACCAGTGGCAATATTTCCGTATAATATCTGTAAATGGCCTGTAGCTTTAACAGGTGCTTCAACCGGCCATATAATTTTTTGATCATCGAATGAAAGTTCAGGTACATCCGCTAAGTTCTCGGCAACGGTTTTACCGGTAACGGTGAGGCAATCGCCATGTAACCAGCCTTGCGCAAGACAGTATTTCATTACCGCAGGCACACCGCCAATGTTATGTAAGTCTTCCATCATGTATTTACCGCTTGGCTTCATATCGGCCAGTACGGGAATACGATTGCTTATTTCCTGGAAATCGTCTTGTGTTAGTTTAAGGTCAACGCTTTTTGCCATAGCTATCATGTGCAGTACCGCGTTGGTGCTTCCGCCCAATACCATAATAACCACCATCGCATTTTCGAATGCTTTGCGGGTCATGATATCGCTTGGTTTGATGTCTTTCTCTAATAATATTTTGATAGCCTTACCTGCTGCTAAACACTCTGCCTTTTTTTCTTCGCTTAACGCAGGATTTGACGACGAGTAAGGCAAGCTCATACCCATGGCTTCAATAGCGGCAGCCATTGTATTAGCGGTATAGATACCACCGCAAGCACCGGCGCTCGGGCAAGCGTTTTTAATCACGCCCATAAAATCATCAGGACTGATAGTACCTGCCATTTTTTGACCCAAAGCCTCAAATGCCGATACAATGTTCAGGTCCTCACCTTTCCAATGACCGGGTTTGATGGTACCACCATATACCATGATAGACGGGCGGTTTAATCTGCCCATAGCCATGATAGAGCCCGGCATGTTTTTGTCGCAGCCCGGCAGGGTAATTAAGCCATCATAATATTGCGCGCCGGTAACGGCTTCTATCGAGTCGGCAATAATATCACGGCTCACTAACGAGTAACGCATACCTTCGGTGCCGTTGCTCATGCCATCGCTCACACCAATGGTGTGAAATATCAGTCCTACCAGGTCTTCATCCCAAATGCCTTTTTTAACCAGCTTAGCCAGGTCGTTCAAATGCATGTTGCAGGTATTGCCATCATAGCCCATGCTGGCTACGCCAACCTGCGCTTTTTTCATGTCATCATCCGTTAAACCAATGCCGTAAAGCATGGCCTGAGCCGCAGGCTGGGTAGGGTCCTGCGTAAAAGTTTTACTATACTTGTTTAATTCTACCCCGGTGATGTTGTTAGATGAACTCATTTTTTAGTACTGATTTTAGCTATTGGTTTCGGTTTCCCTGATATTTGTATTTCTGTTATTGTAAGATAGGCAGACCCATAAAAACTGGCAATAGCTTTAGTGAAAAAAATTAATTAAGTATTTAATTTTGATTTTTACATTTACACATGTGTATAATTCTTAATTTATATAATATTTAGGTATTATATTTTTAGTCAACTATACCAAAGTTCAAAACGGTATTCGGTATGCTTTTTATGCATGCATAGTAAAGTGCCGTTTTTCTGCCTGAAATTGCAGAAAGGTTAAAAAAGTTGGTGGGAAATGGGCGAGTTTTAGTGATATGTTATTGGGAGCAATAGTTTGGAAATTGCGAACCTTATTACCATCACGTCATTGCGAGGAACGAAGCAATCTCTACGGAAGCTAATCAAATATGTATATGTTTGACACACGCGGCACGCGTGCGCCAGCATCAGGGATGCCCTTTCCATCGCACAAGGCTATCAGTTTTACCTGCTTTCATCCGAAGCTGTTTGGCTGACATTTTATAACGTCAAAAACATATTATTTAAAGCTGTAATTTTAAAAAAAGAATTATGGAAAATTTAATCAAATCTACGGACCTAATAAAATTAGGGTTTGGTAAGGCGGAAGAAGGTGAGTTTGTTATTAACAATAATTTTAACTCACTAACATTGAAAAAACATAATGATGTAATCAATTGGTATGTAATTTATGATAGACATCTGCTATTTATAACGTCATTTACAATTGAAAAGATAAAGTGTTTACTAGTAGGATTAGGCTTTGCGAATCTTTAAATCCTTTTCTTAAAAGAATAGTTTATGAGTTGTTTTGATTTTGTATACAATATTGATTGGGACCTACTGTCAAAAATAGGTAATGTAATAACTGCATTAATAGCATTTGCCGCCCTATATATATCAAATAAATCCGTTCAAAAAAATATGTTGGTTTCAGATAAAAATATAAATTTATCAATACAACAATCGATATTTAAAATCATAATTGATAAAGCAAAGGATTGTAATAATTTGTGGATAAATGAACCCATTATAGAAAAAGAAAATAAATACTCACCACATTTTCTAGTTGCTACTGAACTCATTGTAGCAATTGATGTTATTGATAAAGCTTGTCATTTATTTGCTAATAATAGTGATATAATAAACAATTCTCAAAATGATTATTTTGAGTTGTATTGGCTACAGCTACAGCCAGATGTCAGGGGTTGGGTTCAAGATATATTACCACAAATAAGTGGAAATTTTAATGAGGTATATAGAAATCAAATTAAAAAAATTAATAATAAGTTCTCACGGTATTTTTCATAATTGTTGATTGACTAACTTGATTTTAAAACGATTCAAACAGCAATTCTTTTTGGTAAATGATTTGGTTATAATGTGTGGATGAAATACGTGAACATGTAGAGATTGCCACGCTACGCTCGCAATGACATGGTGACAGGAGGTGGGATAGCTGGTTATAAACAAAAAAAGCCCGGATAAAATACCCGGGCTAAAAAAAATCAAAAAAAATAGGTTTTAGTTTTGCTCTATGCCTTCGGCCAGAACGGTTACTACATTATTTGAGGCTTCAACAACGCCGCCTTTTATAAAAAAAACTTCTTCTTTACCACTGCCGCTGCCGCGTACGGTTAGCTTACCATCCTGCAAAGTTGAGATGATAGGAGCGTGGTGATTCAATATTTCGAAAGAACCCATGGTGCCCGGAAGGGTCACCGAAGTGGCCTCGCCTTCAAACACTTTTTTATCGGGTGTAAGGATCTCTAATGTCATTTTTATTTAGTGATTGGTGACTAGAGATCAGAGATTAGTAAATATCAACTATTCACTAATCTCCAATCACTATTCACTAATTTAAGAATTCGCTTCTTCTAATAGTTTTTTACCTTTTTCAATAGCATCTTCAATGCTGCCTACCAGGTTAAACGCTGCTTCCGGGTATTCGTCAACTTCGCCATCCATGATCATGTTAAATCCTTTGATGGTTTCTTTGATATCAACCAATACACCTTTTAAGCCGGTAAACTGCTCGGCAACGTGGAACGGCTGAGAAAGGAAACGTTGTACACGGCGTGCGCGCGATACTACTAATTTATCTTCTTCAGATAACTCGTCCATACCTAAGATGGCGATGATATCCTGAAGCTCTTTGTAACGTTGTAAAATTTCTTTAACACGTTGAGCAGTGTTGTAGTGCTCATCGCCCAAAATAGCTGGGTTCAGGATACGTGAAGTTGAATCCAACGGATCCACCGCAGGGTAAATGCCTAACTCGGCAATTTTACGTGAAAGTACAGTAGTAGCATCTAAGTGGGCGAAGGTTGTGGCCGGCGCAGGGTCGGTCAAGTCATCCGCAGGTACATATACCGCTTGTACTGATGTAATTGAACCACGTTTGGTTGAGGTAATACGCTCCTGCATGGTACCCATCTCTGTTGCCAGAGTTGGCTGGTAACCTACCGCTGATGGCATACGGCCCAATAACGCTGATACTTCTGATCCGGCTTGTGTAAAGCGGAAGATGTTATCAATAAAGAATAAGATATCACGGCCTTTGCCTTCTGCGTCACCATCACGGAAATACTCGGCGATAGTTAAACCTGAAAGCGCCACACGTGCACGTGCACCTGGAGGCTCGTTCATTTGTCCGAAAACGAAGGTTGCTTTTGAGTCTTTTAATGCAGCAGCATCAACTTTGCTCAAATCCCATCCGCCTTCTTCCATTGAATGCATAAATGCATCACCATATTTTATAATGCCCGATTCCAGCATCTCACGTAAAAGGTCATTACCTTCACGTGTACGCTCGCCTACACCGGCAAATACTGATAAACCATCATACGCTTTCGCGATGTTGTTGATCAGTTCTTGAATTAATACTGTTTTACCTACACCGGCACCGCCAAACAATCCAATTTTACCACCTTTTGAGTAAGGCTCTAACAAATCGATAACCTTGATACCGGTAAACAGTACTTCGGCTTCGGTTGATAGATCCTCGAAACGTGGAGGAGTTGCGTGAATAGGGCGGCCACCTGTTTTGTCCAGGTTTTTAATACCATCAATAGCGTCGCCAACCACGTTAAATACACGGCCTTTAATATCATCGCCTACTGGCATTTTAATGGCCGATTCCATATCAACCACATCCATTCCGCGCAATAAACCATCTGTTGAATCCATCGCAACCGCACGAACGCGGTCTTCACCTAAATGCTGCTGAACCTCTAAAACGATCTTCTGGCCGTTTGGTTTAGTGATCTCTAACGCATTGTAAATTTTAGGAAGATGAGCATTTTCAGCAAAGCTGACGTCGACTACCGGACCGATGATCCGTGATATTTTTCCAATGTTTGGCATATAACCTCTATGAATTTTTAAAAAAATTTATTGAAATAGATATTGACGCTATTTCAGGGCGCAAAGTTAAGATTTATAACACAATATTAAAATATAAAGCAGAGAAATTTTTCCACTTATTTTTATGGAAAATGCATCGAAACCAACCATATGCCGCTTTATTTTAAATATAAGGCTTTATGAACTGAAAAAACGTAATATTTTAATAAACGGATGTTAATAATCAGTCCTCAAAACTTAAAACTATTTTGCCCATGTGTTCGCTGCTTTCCATTAATTGGTGAGCGGCCGCGGCCTGCACGGCGGGAAATACGGCGTAAACAACGGGTTTAATTTGCCCCGATGCCAGTAATGGCCACACCTTTTTTTCGAGCGATAAGGCTATGCTGCTTTTAAAAGCTACATCTCTTGACCGCAGCATGGAGCCGGTTATGTTTAACCGTTTGCGCATAATAACCGAAAGGTCTATCTGCACATCCTTTCCTTCCATCATGTTGATCATCACCAGCCTCCCTTCATCAGCCAATACCTGCAGGTTACGGGCAGTATAGTCGCCGCCTATCATATCTAAAACCACATCAACACCTTTATTTTGGGTGATGTGTTTGATGACGGCGATAAAATCTTCTTTTTTATAATTGATGGCTTTAGCAGCGCCCAGATCTTCGCAAAATTTACATTTCTCATTATTACCCGCCGTTGCATATACCGTACTGCCCAACGCTTTGGCCATTTGTATGGCGGTAACTCCAATGCCGCTCGAGCCGCCATGCACCAGCAGGCTTTCGTTAGGTTGCAGCCTGCCGCGGTCAAATACGTTGCTCCATACGGTAAAAAAGGTTTCGGGCAATGATGCTGCCTCAGCAAAAGTTAAATTAGCGGGAATAGGCAGGCACTGGCCTTGCGGTACGTTGCAATATTCGGCATAGCCACCGCCAATAACCAGGGCGCAAACTTTATCGCCAACCTGCCAGCGGGTAACATTAGCGCCAACTTCCGAGATGACCCCGGCAATTTCGAGCCCGGGGATATCCTGCGGGGCATTGGCGGGTGGGGGATAATTACCTTTGCGCTGTGCCACATCGGGGCGGTTAACGCCGGCAACCATTACTTTTACCAACACTTCATCGGCAGTGTATCCGGGTTGTGGCCTTTCGGCTATCTGCAAAACTTCGGGGCCGCCGGGTTTGGTGATGATGATGGCTTTCATAGGGTTAATATCTGGATAATAACCGATGATTTGTCTGTAATGTTTGGTTAATTGTCATTTCGACCAACGAGAGAGATGACAAGAAGGACTAAGTTGCAGGTATATCCAAGGCCTTTATCTGCACTTTGTATTCCCCGGGTAATAACGCATTCCTGAAAGGTGCGTCTATCCCAAACCGACGTAATAGCTTATAACATACCAGCACCAACTTAAACCTTTTCGCTTTTTTTAAAGTTAATTGTTCATTTACTATATCAGGCACTAAATGTGATTGCACTTGCAATAATAACAGGTATCTTGATTTGCCCAGATGTTTTTTATATTGCAGATACAGGTCGGCGGTAAAAGTGCTGTGCTGCAGGTTTTTTTGCAAATGCTGTTCCCGCATTTGCTGCCACTTTATGCGGTTATTTGGTAATCCCTGTAAATGCATCCGTTGGCCCACCTGGTAAAACACATCAAATACCTCGGTTTTTTCCTCATCGGTCAGTTTCCTGTCCAGCAGTTCGAATGAGCGTATGGAGTAATCTATCAGCAAAAATAAAACATCGCGATAGGCCCAATCGGGTATCTGTAGCCCGCGGCTTTGCTCAACACCCTGATGTATAGCTGTAATTTTATCAATTGATCGCAAGGCCGCTTCTTCTTCCGAAAATATGATCTGTCGCGCATAAGTAACAGTTGAGAATAGCCTGTTAAGCGGGTCTGCAGGCAGGCGGCCGGTAAAGTATAGCCAGTCTACCGCCTTGTTCAAAGCAAACTCGGCGGCAGCGCCGGCAAAAATAAATAATACGGTATCCGCCCGTCCCCATATTTTGCGTACTATAGAATCGGTGTTTACAAAATACTTCATAATCAATTCCTTTCTACTTTTGCAAAAGTTTTTTCAATGATGATGACCAACCCAATGCCCAATGTATAAGCCAACAGGTCGATGAAAGAGAAATGCGTACCCATTAAAATACGGGCCGTGCGTGAGTTGCCCCAGCCCAATACATACACCAGATTAAAATATTGGGTAACCTCCACTATATACGAAAACAACAATACGCCTAAACAAGTGGTAATTACCGGTGTGTTAAAAAATGCCTTCACGGTGCAGTAAATAAATATGACCACCAAAAAATCGCCGCCGTAGGGGCGTATATAAGCATCGCTCATGTAAAAGCCAATAAATACCTCGACCAAAAAAAGGAGGGTGGCATAGGTAAAATACTTGATGGAAAATCTAAACATATTATATAATTAAAAGTACTTTGAAATGCAAAGTAAATAATAATTATTTATATTGGCAAGCAACTAATTATTTTTCATGGTTTTGTAATGATTAGGGGTGTTGTAAGTAATTTTTAAAAAATTTCGGGAGATTTAAAAAGAAATCCTATTTTTGCAGTCCGTTAAAAAAGCGGATATTTATATAAAAGCACTGCATTTGTAGCTCAATTGGATAGAGCATCTCACTACGGATGAGAAGGTTTGGGGTTCGAATCCCTACAAGTGCACTTAATAATAAAGCCTTTCTGTGTAACACGCCGGAAGGCTTTTAATTTGAAAAAAGCATGCTAAACCTGGTATTGTTTGGTCCTCCCGGAGCGGGAAAAGGTACTCAATCTCAAAAACTTATTGAAAAATATGGTCTGATCCATCTTTCAACCGGCGATTTGTTGCGTGGTGAGATATCACAAGGCACCGAATTAGGTTTAGAGGCCAAAAAATTGATGGACGAAGGTTTGTTGGTGCCTGATGCCGTGGTAATAGGTATGATCAGCAATAAGCTGGATGCTAACAAAGCCGCCAAAGGCTTTATTTTTGATGGTTTTCCACGAACAGTTGCGCAGGCACAGGCATTGGATGAATTGCTGGAAAGCAAAAAATCGGCCATATCGGGCATGATCGCTTTAGAGGTTAATGACGATGAACTGGAGCACCGCTTGTTATTAAGAGGTAAGGATTCGGGCCGTTCTGATGATGCCAATCCAGAGGTAATCCGCAAAAGAATAAAGGAATATAACGATAAAACCGCGCCTGTGGCCGGTTTCTATAAAAATCAGCATAAGTTTAAAAGCATAAACGGTATAGGGTCAATAGACGAAATATTTGGTGCTATTGATGGTGTTATAGCTGGTTATTAATATTTCTCAGTATTTCGGATGTACGATTTCGGATTTAAGCTAACGAATAAGCGTTGCTTGCTGAAAATATTACATCCTACATTAATAAATCCGAAATCGTACATCCGAAATCCGAAATAAAAAATCATGTCTCAAGGTTCAAATTTTGTTGATTACGTAAAAATATGCTGCCGCTCGGGCCATGGCGGGGCTGGCTCTGCGCATTTACATCGTGATAAACATACCGCGACCGGCGGGCCTGATGGTGGCGATGGCGGACGTGGCGGCCACGTTATTGTAAAAGGTAACGCCCAGCTATGGACGTTGCTTCACCTTAAATTTCGCAAACATGTTATAGCCGGTAATGGCGACCCGGGCGGCAGCTCGACCAGTACCGGAAAAATGGGCCGCGACGAAATACTGGAAGTGCCCTTAGGAACCATTGCCCGTGATGCAGAAACCGGCGAAATCCTGTTCGAGATCAATAAAGACGGCGAAACCAAAATATTGACTGAAGGCGGTCGTGGTGGATTAGGCAACTGGCATTTTAAAACAGCCACGCAGCAAACCCCGCGCTTTGCGCAACCCGGCGAAGACGGTAAAGAGATATGGAACGTACTGGAGCTGAAAATTTTGGCCGATGTAGGCTTGGTAGGCTTTCCGAACGCTGGTAAATCAACCCTGCTTTCGGTAGTATCTGCAGCTAAGCCCGAGATTGCCGATTATGCTTTTACCACCCTGGTGCCTAACCTTGGTATAGTAAGCTACCGTAATAATCGTTCGTTTGTGATGGCTGATATTCCGGGAATTATTGAGGGCGCATCAAAAGGGAAAGGCCTTGGTATTCGCTTTTTAAAGCATATTGAACGTAATGCGGTGCTGTTGTTTATGGTACCTGCAGATACGGGGCGTACCATAAAAGAAGAATACGACATATTATTGAAAGAGTTAAGCGAATATAATTCTGAACTGATGCATAAGCCGAGGGTATTGGCTATTACTAAAGCTGATATGCTGGATGAGGAGTTGAAAGAAGAGATGAAGAAGGAAGTTCCTGCCGATGTACCGTCGATCTTTATATCGTCAGTGGCGCAGTATAATATTGATCAGCTGAAGGACATGCTTTGGCGGGAGATCAATAATCAATAGCGATTAATACAGATTAACCGCCGAAATAATAAAAATAGAGCGATATAAATCCTAAACACACACCTACACTTATTCTGATAACCTTGACCCAGGAGGTTTTTTCAAACGGGATAAAGAGTAACAAAAAAAGCGGAACTATCTGACCTACATACCGGCTCGAAAACTGAGCTTTTACTTTAATACTTGAAAAAGCAATTAATAGTGCTGTTAAAGCAATAAACATAAAAACCGGATTATAGCGGTTTTGCCACAATCTGACCAGAGACGATAATAAAAAATTAAAAGCAAACAAAAATATAAAGGCTGGTATAGTTTTTTGATAAATGTTGAATGACGACAGAGACAAAAATCTTTTGGCAGCCGTCATAAATGGAGCAAATAGAAAATATCCTTGCAACAAATTTATTATCAAAAACACAAAGGCAATTACCGTACTTATTATTAGCATACGTTTATTTATAATAAACCAATCAGGAGCCAATATAAGCGTAGCTAAGCCACAGTAACAAAAAGCGAGTACACCATACCAGGGCACCAGTGATAAATTGTTGGCTCCAACAAGTCCAGTATCTTGCGGGGGCGCTAACGAGTGCCAGATCATAAATATTTTTATCGGTAAGTAAAGAGAAAACAACAAAAACACAATCAGCATTATAACCGATTGTTTAGCTGATGGCAGGTTAAATGAAAACAATGTAGTTTCACTGTTAATACCACTATCAAATTTTGATAATAGAAACCGGATGACCACATATGCCGGTATTGCTAGTATTGCCATCAGGAAAAAGGTACGGCCCAATACCGCAAATGATAAAAATAAGCCCGCCAAAATAACCAGTAAAATACGGGTTATAAATTTGTGTTCAACAATAAAACCTTGCAATAAAGCATATAAACTTATTACAAAGCACAGCATGGCGGGTACCTCTGTTAAGGCTAATCCGCATGATACCCAAACCATTGTAACAGCAATAAAATTTAATGCTATCATTAAAGGGTCACGGGCCTTTAGCAAACCTGCATTTAGATATACAACGTAAAGCGTTAATAAAAGAAGCACAAAATTAGTAAGCCTGATACCTTGTACGCTAAAGTGTGTAAACGGCAAACATAAGTAATGTATAATGGCATAAGTAGGCCCTGGCGATCCGGTCATACTCAACAGAAATTTATTGGTTAGCCCGTATTGTATTAACAAATGAATATTGGGGACAAAATTGTATTCATCATATAAAAGCGAATGCGTTTGGGTAATTATCATTAATAATATTACTCCCAGGCTAAGTCCAAAAACAATTAAAGATGCATCCCTTGGATTGAAGTGTTTCATATCAAAAATTGAGTAAATCCCATTTATATAATTTTATTTTAGTTAAAAAGTATTTCAATGATACGCCTAAAACTCCGAATCCATACTTTACACTCCTTGAAAAATTGATCGATGATGCATCTTTAAAATATTTTGTTGGGCAGGTTATTTCGCCAATTTCAAATTTGTAATGAAATATTTGAGCTACCATTTGATTGTCAAAAATAAAATCATCAGAATTTTTATGGTATGGCAGGCTTTTTAAAACTTGTGCCGAATATGCTCTGTAGCCGGTATGATATTCTGAAAGTTTTTGGCCCATCAATAAATTCTGTATCAATGTAAGCACCCTATTGGCAAAGTATTTATAAAGGGGCATGCCGCCTTTTAACGCACCATTACCCAAAATTCTTGAACCAAACATTACCTGGTACACGTCTTCTCCTATCATGGAAATCATGGCATGTAATAACTTAGGTGAATATTGATAATCGGGATGAAGCATGACAATGATATCAGCGTTAAGCGCGAGTGCCTTATTATAACATGATTTTTGATTGCCGCCATAACCCTTATTTTCGTTATGTACAATAATGTGATTAATACCTAGCTGATTAGCAATATCCACCGTGTTATCCAAACTCTTGTCATCAACCAAAATAACCTCATCTACTATATCAAAAGGTATTTCAATGTAGGTTTGCTTTAAAGTTGCCGCTGCATTATACGATGGTAAAACAACTATTATTTTTTTATCTTTATACATGATGGTTAAGTATTGAATTTTCGGTAGCGTACCTTTACAGCAGGATTGCCCTGGTAAACCGAATAAGCTTCCAGATTTTTTGTGGCCACCGAGCCACTGGTCAATACCGCATGTGAGCCTATAGTTATACCCTGATTAACGATAGACAGGGCGCCTATCCAAACGCCATCCTCTAATACAACGCTGTTAGTAATGAGGTTAAATGCCGGGTTTTTATAGTTGTGGCTTCCGGTTAGTAATGTTGCACCTTGTGATATACATACATTTGAGCCTATGGTAATCATCACCAGGTTATCTATCCATACGTTTTCGCCTATCCATACTTCGTTGCCAATGGTTAGCAGCCAGGGATATTTAATATTCACACAAGGCTTTATTTCGACCATGTGGCCAATTTTGGCGCCGAATAAGCGTAGTAAAAAAACCTTCAAGCCATAAAAAGGAAATAAGCTGGTTTTAAATATTAACGCATTGGTATAATACCATAATACTCTTTTTATCGCATTACCGCCGGGATGATAAGGATGATTATTGTACAATGACAGGTCAGTTTTTATCATGCTGCTTATTTTGATTAGCATCAGTTGTAACCCAAAAATAAAGGCTAACGCTGATAACTATATAAATAATGATATTAAAAAGTGTATGGTGGTCAACAATAGCACCATAAGGTTTATGCCAAAACAAGACCAATAACGCAAAACGGATAATATTTAACAACTGAATGATAATCAGGCCGCTTATCAAAAAAATAAATTTTGGTTTTATTGGTTTTGGGTAAGCTAACACAAAGGCCGCAAAAAAACTCATAACCCCCAAACCAAGGCATGTGTAAACCAATGTAATTATGCCTCGCCCCACTACCAGCAGTTCATTATTATTAGTTAGTGTGCTAAATCCAAAAAAACGCAGCAAGCCTGCGCTGCTTTGCAATAAAAACCAACGTAAAACAGCTATGTAATTTAAATGATCGGCTAAAAATGGCAGGTAGTGATTACCGGGGCTGGTTACCCCAAAAAACAGAATGTTGAAATAATAAAACAGCAAAAACAGGCTGATAAATAATACAGCAAATCTTACTGGGCTATTTTGTTGCCTCATTATTTTGCTGTTTTAATAGTTCATCTATCTTGATATCTACGATCAGCCTGAACCAAAACCCCTGTAAAAAATGAAATATAATACCTGTTCGGCCATCTAATATGCCTAATTTAAATACCATGCGCTGGGTAAAATATAGGGTAGGGCGTACATAGCGGGGTAATTGCCACCATAGCTGCTTACGCCAGGCTTTGCGTTCATTTGGTGAACCAAAAAATTTAGGTTTTTCGGTTTGTGTTTTTGCCGTTTGCATGCGTTCCACTTCTTCCAGCGCTACCCTGTCGCTGTAACGGTTATGCTTATCTATCCAAAAACTGATATTGTTTTCTTTCAGGTTTTCCTCTAACAGGTAGCCATCTTTCCATATGGTGGTTTTACCCGGAACGAAGAACCGGTGATCCATGGTTTCGTTAATGTCTGACCGGCCAATACCATACCGTATCATCTTCAGTAAATAGAAAGGGTAATAACCTCCATGTTTTATCCATTTACCTTTAAAAAAGTTTTTCCGGTTAAAATATATGCCATCAATATCAATATGATCTTCTTCCCTGAAATTGAGCAGATGTTGTTTTAATTCAGGAGTAACCACCTGATCAGCATCTAAACAAATTACCCAAGGTGTTTTAACAGGGAGATTTTTAAGCGCGTAATCCCATTGTTTAGGATGATTTTCGAACGGGTGCTGAAGAATTTCAGCACCAAAATCAGTAGCTATTTCAATAGTATGGTCGGTACTGCCTGAATCAAGTATAAAGACCGGTGCATTTAAATCGGCTACAGATTGCAGAAAACGAGGTAAATGAATAGCTTCATTATAAGTTAAAACAATAAATGAATATGGAGCACTCATTATATTTTAGCTTTTATGATCATTGATTTCCAAAAATAAGGTATGCGCCCACAGCCTTTAAAATCGGTCACCGTGAAGCCCGTATCAGCCAGTACCTTAGTTAATGTTTTTTTAGACCAGAACTTAATATGCCCGCCATGCCACGTTGGGCTAAAATGTGCATCCCACTTATTAGATAAACTCAATGCAAGGTTTTTTAAGTAGCCGTGGTAAGGGGTTGATATGATGATCTCGCCTTTACTTTGTAGTACATATTTACAGAAATTAATAAATCCTTCGGGGTCGTACAAATGTTCAATTACTTCTGTTGATATTATGGTGTCAAATTTTTGTCCCTGCAATTCTTTTGGCAGCTCGCCTGTAGACAGATCTTGTATAAAAAAACGGGTAGGGCTTTTTTGTCGTGCAAGGGCAATGCCTTCTGCCGAAGCGTCTGTGCCAAATGCATTATAGCCATTATCCAACAATAAATTAACGAGGTAACCATTACCGCAGCCCACATCTAAAATACATTGATTAGCGCTTTTATTGAGTAACGCTAATAATGGCTCCTGTAAATAGTTAAACGTATGTGCAGGGGCGCTAACATGAAATCCATATTCTTTATAATCAGTCATGAGCTATAACTTGCCGGTACATGTCTATATATTGTTTTACTAATGTTCCCTCATTAAAATCATGATGAATAATTGCAGGCGCTATATTTTTTATGTGAGTTATTTGAGGCGTATTAGCTGCAATATGATTAATGAAATTGCTAACCGATGCTACTGTTGTTTCACATACCCAGCCAAAATTGTTTTTAAGTACATAAGTGGCCAAGCCAACATGTTCACTTATTAATACCGGTGTTCCCATACTCAGGCTTTCAATAACCACGTTCCCGAAATTTTCATTATGCGATGGCAGGATCAATAAGTCATGATCGCTCAAAATATTAAACTTATTTTCATTTTGAAAACCAATCCAACTGATATTAATATCAGTTTTATAAGCGCGGGTAATTTTTTTTAATTTTTCGATATAGGTTTCGTCGCCATCACCGGCAATGGTTAAATGATAGGGTGAATTTATTGCAGGTAAAGCATGCAGTAAAATATCCAGACCTTTTTTTTCCTCTATCCTTGAAAAAAACAGAAGTCTTAGTATGCCTTTACTAGCTGCAGTTACCTTACTTTGCAGCGGTGGGATATGAACAAAATTGGGAACAACAAAGACTGATTTAGGTGTAAAAATGCCTGCCAACGCCTTGCTTTCAGCGTCTGACGTGGCGTGTATATAAGAATTAGTTAATAAACGTTTCCCTAATAAATTATTCATTACGCTTTTAGCAGAAGTGTTTTTATTATTAAATGAATAAGTGCTGAGCGTACCCCTTGGCGATATCACCATTGGGACTTTTTTAATAAGAGCAATAAGTGCCGAAAAAACCGAAACCAGGTTCCACCAGGCATGTATGTGTACTACATCAAACATGGCTGCCTGTTTCCATAGGTTTTTTAAAAGGGTGGGCGAGAGGTGGGTATGGTCTTTTGTTAATCGTTTAAAATAAGTTACATTAACACCGTCAACGGTTGTTTTAATGTTTGGTTTAACCGGTAATTCATTGTCACCATTGGCAGTTGTAGTAAATACCTCAACCGTACACCCGGCTTTAACCAACTCTTCACTTAATTTAGCAACCGACATGGTTGGGCCACCATACAAATAAGCAGGTTTATATGAGGCATTAATTTGCAGAATTTTCAAACCCGCTCTAAAATTTTATAATGCCTTAATATCCTGTGGATGATAAGCATAGATATGTAGCTCCAGAAAACCGAGTTTAATAGGAACTCAAAACTCAGGCCCCGCCAAAAAATTTGAAACAAGCCCGAAAAAATTAATGCTGTACCTAAAATATAGCCGCCAAATAATTGTTCAGCTTTTTGAGATATAATCTGAACGGCAGCCCCATAGACAAATAATGCCAGAAAAATGCCTAATATTCCTCCTGATAAATAGCCATCAACAATATAAGCCGGCTTCGCTGAAGCCGATGAATTTCTATTGATTACCCCTGCATTGTACACCCGTTGCATCACCATGCTTTCGGTATTGGGTTTTGCCGGCCAGAATATTCTTGGTATAACAGATATGGTAGCCTGATCAATTAATTGAAAGTTATAATAATTAATATAATCGGGAGTAGATTGTATATAAATCGTGAACATATCAATTTCACTTAAACGGTAAACCAAAAATCTCCAGAAACTTTCATTTTCTGATGAATCATTGCTAAAAGTGGCATCAAGTGCTATTTTATAGGCATCATCAGCATTAACGTTGTCTTCCCAATTGCTTTCACGGAAAACGTGGTTATAAGTTGGCAGGTATATAAAAAGCAAGAGCAGCGCTGGTACAAAAGCGGCCAATACAATTTTTTTATACTCGGGATATAAAAAAACACCTAATACAAGTACACTGATAATAATGGGTTCTTTAAATCCTGATGTTAAACCCTGATAAAAATTTAACAAATATAAAAACACACAAAATAAGGTGTTAAAAACTTTTTTAAGCGGAATAGCAAATGCCAGTGCAAGTGTGCCCGAAATAAAACTTAATGCACTAAACTGGAATGAAAACTGAAGTAACCCGTTTATATATTCTGTTAAAATGGATAGAAGTAAACATATAATTGCCATTATTAATAGCATTGTCCCCAACTTTTTATTGTCAACCTTATATTTTTTCTTAATAGGGTATCGCATGCTTAAAACCATACCGGTAGCAAATGCCGCATGGCCCAAAACATAATATCGTTGACATTGCGCTGCTAAGTCAAGTTTCTCGGAGTCAATAATATAAAAACCGGTTTGTTCTATACCTCCATATCCCAATATATTCAGGAAATAAAATATAGAACTGCAGGCCATATAACCTATAAAAATTATCTGTACTAAAAATACTGGCCGCATTAGTTGCTCAGGTATTTTGCGGTCGGCAGGCAATGGTTTTAACCAGCCACTGTATACAATAAAAAATATAAAAAATGATCCTAGCCATGCAATCAGGTATGATATGACAGAAACGTCCTTGATTAAAATAGATAATAACCAGGGCAGGTATAGCACAAGATATCTTTCAAACGATTTGCTTTGTTCACCCATTTTTATAGTGTATAATATGGGCAACCTGGGTTTTAAAATCCCAGTTTTTAATGCCGTTTTTTGAATTTACGCCCATTGCATGCAAGCCCTTCTTTTTTTTGCTGATCAGTAAGTTTAGTTTGTCGCACAGATCAGTGAATGAATCCGCTCTATGAATGGCGCCATTAGCAGCTGTAACCAGGTCGGCAGCGCAACCAACCTTATCAGAAACAAGAATGACTTTGCCGCAAGCCATGGCCTCATTAACAGCCAGGCCCCATGTTTCACCAGGGCCTGTTGATGGCAGGCAAAAAATATCGCAAGCCTGATAAATGGCTGGCATATGGGTTTGATTTTGAAAACCTATAAAATGAATGTTTTTAGCCGCAGATGCTTCTTGTTTTAAAGTATCTTCTAAAACACCATTGCCAACAAATAATAAATGTACGTCAGAAACACTTAAACTCATAAAACATTTAAGCAATAAAACAGGGGCTTTTTTTTGTTCAAATTTACCAGCAAAAAGCACCAGTATATCATCAGGGTGGATATTCAGTTGGTTTTTTAAATGTTGTACTTTGTCGGGTACTGGTGTTTCAAACCTTTCATTATCAACAGCGTGTGGCAAAAAAACCAGTTTGTCTTCACGTAAGCCGTATTTTTTAAAGTATTTTTTATTGTTCGATCCGGCATATAAAGCGTAATCAACATGCTTAAATACCCACTTTAAATATATATACCTAAGTAGGTTTTTAATACCAGGTTTTTCATCAAGCAGGGTTGAATCGCCACGAAAAAGTATAGGTATCTTATTTTTAAAATACCGCAACACACTTAAATGGCTTTTATATGCCCAGCCATAAACCAACAAAGTATCAGGAGCCCAGTTCTTTAATTGACCGATAAGATCAGGATTAATAATACCGTTAAAATGATGCGATCCAGGATTACTGGCTGTATTGTTTATCCATTGGTAATCGTATCCGTCTAACAGGTTAATATCCCAGGATATGGTTTTGCCAAACCCGGGATCATATTTACCGGCTGGTATTTTGCCGGATGTGTAAAAAACCTTCAATTCAATTTTTTGAGCCAGCAGCTTAAACATTGGCGCATAGTATTGAATAGGGTGGGTAGTGATAACAGCAAGCCGCATACTATATCGTTTCGCTCATAATTTTTATACCCGAAGCATTTGTTATACGATTATCACCCATTTATTATCTCATTAAAAAAGCTACATTGTAGTTGAGTCATATTTTGAGCAGAATATTTTTTTACTGCTGTTGCATTGTATTGTGGTTTTTCGGAACCGTTAATAACCTGTGTTAAGAAAGCTTTTATTTTTAAGTTAACGTTGGGTGTATCATCGTAACTATAAACATGCAACGCACCATATTCCTGCAAAGTATTGATAGCAGGGCTTTTTGAATTAAATATTGCCAATAATGGTTTGTTAATTAAAAGATACGGAAATATTTTTGAAGCCGTATACGCGGGCGAGTCGGATCCGGGTATAAATAACGCATCAGCTTCTTGTAAGGTTAACAGCGTATAATAATAACTTATACGGTTAGTAATTTCAATTATGCTTTTTTCAATTCCATATTGCCTGGCTAAAGGCAATATGCTGGGCGTTGCTTGTTTATCAGCAGCATAGCTGGTACCTATAAAATAAAATTTCAGCTTTCTGTACTCGGGGTTCTTACAATTAAGATCATCGGCAATTGTTTTAAAAACAGGTGCAATTGCTTCATGCATATCCATACCCCCACGGCCTATGTATACCACATTCTTAAAATCCGGATCAAGCAAGGGCTTAAAATTATTTTTATTATCGGCAGCTATTTTTAAATCGGGCTCATAAGCGCCAAATGTTATTGTTGCTGATGGTAAATCCGCTATTTCAGGATAACGATTTTTAAGATCGGAAATATATTTTTCAGACACACTAATTAGCCCGCTTGCTGATTTTATAGCAACAGGTTCCAAATATTTATGCAAATAATAGGCGATAAAATATTTTGGTGGTTGTTGCTCTTTTGGTTTATCACTATAGTAATCAGAATACCATGGGTCCTGCATATCAATTATAAAAGGCACTCCAAAATGCTTTTTCCAATAAGCTCCTAAAACGCATACAGGAAACTGTGTAGTTGAAAAATAGATCAGATCAAATTTTTCGTTCTTTAATAGCTTATTTACCTTTTTTAAATAAAACCATAGCGAGCGTAATGCAATGCTGCCAAGGCCGAATTTTGACGTCCATGCTTTATTTAAGGCTTTAACAGTGTGTATTTTTATATGTGCAGGTATACTTTGGAGTAACAAATCATCTTTTGGAATGTCGGCGTATTTTTTATCAACCGTAACCACACTGGCATCCCATCCAAAACTTTCAAAATATGAAAGGCTCATACGTATGCGCTGCATATCAGCAGCGTTTGATGGCGGAAAGTAAGGGGATATGATCAGTATTTTACGGTTCAATTTTATTTAACGTTTTATTTATCAGCGATAAAAATTTAATACTTTCATTTTCCCAGTTTAGTCTTTGCCTAAGCATTAATGATGCTTTGCAAGTTTTTGATAACAATTCCCTGTTTGTATGATAAGTCCATAAAATATCTGCTAAAGCATGAATATCTTTTTGGGTATAAATTTTACCAACATCCGGGTTTTCTTTTATAAAACCTTGCTGTGCAGTGGTATTACTTGCTATAATGGCTAAGCCTGCCTGCAGATAGATAAAAATTTTATTGCTCAACGCCAAGTCATTATTCAGGCAAAAACCAGGTTCAAGCGCCAGGCCTATATCAAACTGCGAGGCAAAAGCAATGAGCCCGTCGGGCAATATGGGCTCGTGAAAATGAATACTGCTGCCGGTTGCCAAATGCATGGCCTGTACAAATAAATGTTTGTCTTCTGCCGTAACATAGCCTAATAAATGCAACTCAAAATGCATGTCATTTAATAGTTGCAAAGCATTTATAAGTACATCTATGCCCCTGTTGCTTCCTATAGTTTGTGAAACCCAAAATAGCTTTACCGGGCCGGTTGTATTACACCTAGGTTCAAGTATATCATCATTTATAGGAAATACATTTAAAATAGTAACAGGTATTATAGCCGGATATATTTTTTTATAAGTATCAGCTATCTGCGGGCTTGAAACGGTAACATAATCCACCTTATCCAGGTACTTATCCTCCAGGTATTTAGCGAGCTTAAAATTAAATGAATTACTGTCATCTGTAATTTCCTGGCGATGAAAATCTTCGGCATCAAACCCCCATTTTGCATGGTGTGTTTTTGCTGCTTTTATGGCCGGCGCCAATGCCCCCAAATAATGAGCTATGTACAGATCGGCTTTGTGCTTTTTTATTGTTCGGAGCAAAAAAAAGCTGCTTCTTGATGCAGATAACTCGGCAAAGTAATTTATAGGCCCCAATTTTTTAACAATAAAGCGGGCTATTTTATAAACAATCCTGCTAATAAAATAAGTTATCCGTTTATCAAACGGATTGCCGCCTACGCAAATAGCTTTCCATTTTTTTTTGAGCAACAAGTTTTTACTAAAGGTATAGCCCCAGCTATTCCAATAGGCATAAAATACAGTTACGTTGTAACCTGCATCGGCTAATGCATCTGCTTCTTTTACCAGACGTGGGTTTAATGCCGGCTGGCCCGGCGTAATTAATATAATATTTTTTTTAACCGGCATCGGTCATTAAAAAATTTAACCATGCACTAAGGTTCATATCCTCATGCCCCCGCTGTGCTTCGGGGTATTTTCCTTTATTAACTTTATTAATTATTTGTGGCAATGCATCTAAAAACAATTGTGATTTATCGGCAGGGTGTATAACCCAGGCATCCTTGCTTTTAAGCAAAATACGCTTGCCGCCGCGAGGGCCCATCGATCTGAATAATATAATCTCAGGATCTAACGGAAACGCACGCTTCCCATATTTCCTAATCAGCAATTCTATCATTAATTTACCCCTTACCAGCGGTAAAAATCTATTTAATTTATCTTTATCTAATAAAAATACTTGGGTAGAAAAAAAATCGGTATACCAATAATTTTCAAGAGAAGTGTTTTTGCGCCCTTCATGTACCGAAGGTAATGTAAAAGATGGATCAGCAACCGGGGGGCATAAACGGGGCACCGCAGATATATAATCATCACTTTCTGAAAGAAAAGCCAGTCCATTTTTTACCCAGCTATATCCCTGTTTTTGGTATAGCAGCATATCCCCATCATAATGCAATACATATTTAGTTTGTACTAACTCAATACCAGCCCAATAGGCCATATTTGCAGTGCCACCGGCTCCATGCGTACAATTATATAATCCGTTTAAATATTTTTTCGAAATAAATTCAAATAATGGATCATTGGGTTTTAAATAATAAACATCAGTTACGAGGCCATCCTTTAAAAATGCCTCACTTATTTGTATAATACGTTTAACCCGTTCATTAAAAACCGCCTGGGGATGTTTTTTATCCGGGTCAACAAGTTTGGTTTTTTGCGGGCGACAGCAATCAACTATAAGAAGTCGTTTTTTAATGTCTGCATGTTTACTTATCAGTGATGGGATGGTTTGTTCGGCATAATTGATATCGCCGGGGGATAAATTTATTTGAAGCGTTATTTCAATCATTTAATGATCTTAAATACAATTTCTTTAGTCGTTATCATTTATAATAGATAGATAATTGCTTGTTATTGTATTGATATTAAACCTTTTAAAAGCCTGATCCCTGCAATTTTCCCTGTTAAATGATTTTACATTACCGACCGATTGAATCATTTCGTCTATATTATTAACTATTGTACCTGTTATCCCCTCGTCAATTACCTCAGGCACAGCGCCACGATTAAATCCTATTACCGGGGTGCCACATGCCATAGCTTCAATCATTACAATACCAAAAGGCTCGTCCCATTCAATAGGGAATAACAGTGCTTTGGCCTGCATCAGATGCATATTTTTCCTGGCATCATTTAAAGTTCCCAAATAAATAATCTGTTCATTATCAATTAATGGTTCAATTTCTTTTTTAAAATATAAATAATTGTCCTGGTTGTGTGAAATGTTACCTCCAATAAGCAGTGTATCGCCTGTGGCCTTGGCAACCATAATAGCTGTATGCACACCTTTTATCCGGTCAAGCCGACCTAAAAACATTAAGGGGGCGTTTTCGGCTACTGTTTTATTTAGTTGATATAAGGAAAAATCAATGGAGTTATATACTGTGCCCCAATTACCGGCTACATTACCGGTTGAAGTACAATAATTACTGCAGCCCGTAAAATTTAAATTTTTGTTAGGCAGTGAATTTATAGTTTTTATCCCCGTTTTAAAAACCTGTCGCTGATAAGACATGATCTTTATTACCTTGTCATTTAAAACAGGTAATAAATAAAGCAGTCTTCCAAAATTGTGTATCAGGTCAAAACTCTCATTATTTGTTTTTAAATACCGCCAAACAAACATGATCTCTGTGTTTTTTTGAACCTTTGAGCGCTTTAAATCATTAATACCAAACTCAATGGTTTCACCACTGCAATGTGAACCCGGGCCTGCTAAAAGTGTTACTTCGTGCCCAAGTCTGGTATACTCTTCGGCAAGATGATAAACCTGTCGCTCAATACCACCGTACAGGGTAGGTGGTACGGGTATTCCTGGATCCATTATTAGCAATATTTTCATTTTAAGGGGATTATGAAAGTATGGTTTGTAGGTATCGTATATTTTGAGGTAATTATTAGCTATTACAGACGCACCGTATTCTTTTTCGGCCTTCGCTCTGCAGGCTGATCTGCTTAATTGATCAATTTTAAGCACTTGTGCTGCCATTTCGGTTATATTATTACTAATATAGCCTGTTATACCCTGCTCAATGCCTTCGGGTATTCCGCCTAATGCATAGCCCAATACAGGCGTACCGCAGGCGTATGATTCGGGTATGATAACCGGAAAAGGCTCAAGCCACTCAACCGGTGTTAATAAAGCACTGGCGTTGCGTAATAGCTTGTTTCTTTGTTCATTATTAACCTGGCCTATCCATTTTATCTGTTCACCATCAATATGCGGCTTAATTTCTTTTTCGTAGTAACGCTTTTCTTCTGGTATGTGCGAGATAAATCCGGCTATTATTAATTGCCTGTTGGTTAGCTTGGCTACTTTAATTGCATTATGCAGGCCTTTGCACCGCTCAAACCGGCCAATAAAAGTTAGATAGCTGTTTGGGCTTGTGTCGGGCTTGTATATAAATTGATCAAGCGGTGCGCAGTTGTAAACCGTGTGCCAGGTGCTTCTGTTTGTTTTGCCTGTCTTTTTAATAGAATTTGATACGGCAGTATAAGTTAAATTTACCGGTTTTAAAAAATCGGTACGTATAATATTGAACCGGCTTACCTCGCGTAGATATGATTGGATTTTAGGGATCTTATTTTTTAAAAAAGGCGATAAAAATAATAACCTGCCAAAATTATGAATTACATCGTGGTGTTTAATTTCTTTATTTAAGATTTTATATACCTGTTGCAGATGTACTAAATTGATATTAGGATTTAACGGGCCGTTTTTTCCGTAAGTAATTAAACGATCAGGCGACCTGGAATTAGGTCCGGCAACAATAGTAACACGATGCCCCATCTTTACATACTCGGTAGCCATATCAAACACAATGCGCTCTATCCCCCCATAATTCTCGGGTGGCACAGGTATAAACGGATCCATTAAAAGCAGGATTCTCATTGATTAGGGGCAATTAGTTAACAAATTCACTTATAAAGAAACGGCAAGTTAATTCAATAATTTTATTTATATCATTATCTTCAAGATCATAAAACAACGGGATGCGTACCAGGCAATCCTGGTAATGGGCAGCCATTGGCAGGCTCCGGCTACCATGCTTTTTTTTGTAGAATGGACTATCGTGCAACGTAATATAATGAAATTGCGTTTGCACGTCATTTAAATGCATATAATTTATATACGCTGTACGCGCAGTTAACGATTTGCAAAGTATATAAAAAACATGGCCATTATGCACAGCGCCGGCAGGGATAAAGGGTAATTGAATAAGCTGCTGCTGTACTAATACTTTAAAACTGTTATAATAATTGTTCCAGATGGCTCTTCGTTTTTTATGAATATCATCCAGATGGTTTAGTTGTGCATATAAATAAGCCGCCGAAATATCAGAGGTTAAAAAGGACGAACCTACATCAACCCAGCTATACTTAGCTATTTCTTTCCTGATAAACGAAGAACGGTTTGTGCCCTTTTCGCGAATAATTTCGGAACGCGTAATAAATTCTTTGTCGTTTATCACCAACAGCCCACCTTCGCCGCAGGTAATATTTTTTGTTTCATGAAATGAAAATGTGGCCAGGTGGCCATAACTACCTAAGGGCAAGCCATTGTAAAAACTATCAATTGCCTGGGCCGCATCTTCAATCAGGTAAATTTTATGTTTGTCGGCAATTTTTTTTAGAGCTAAAATATCGCAGGCAATGCCACCGTAATGAATAACAACAATGGCCTTTGTTGCCGGTGTAATTAATCGTTCCGTTTCTTTGGGGTCAATGTTCGGATTATCGGTATTACTATCAGCAAAAACTATTTTTGCGCCCCTTAATACAAAAGCATTGGCTATTGATACAAAACCGTACGAGGGCATAATTACTTCATCGCCAGGTTGTATATCGATTAATATGGCAGCTAACTCTAACGCATCTGTACATGAAGCGGTAAGCAATGCTTTTTTAAAACTGTATTGTTTTTCAAAGAAAGCTTCGCAGGCTTTGGTATAATTACCATCACCGGCAATTTTGCCGCTATTTAATACATCCTGCATATAAATAATCTCTTTCCCCGTCAGGTGTATTTTATTAAATGGTATCATGTATTGCATTAAGTATTTCTAAATAAGCTTTGGCACATTTTTCGAGCGATAAATTCTCAACAATGTACGATCTTGGATTAAATGAGTCATAACCTGCTAAAAAATCAGATAAATTTTTTTCAAAATCATCAACACTTGAAAACTTTTTACCACAGCTTTTACTCCAATAAGGTACAGAACTAACGGGTTCGTATTTAACCCTATCAGGATAATATTCGGGGTCCTGCCAGTATCCGTCTCTGTCCCAAGCTAAAATGGGAGTGCCGGTTGCTAATATTTGCTGATAAGCCAGTCCCTGTGTTTCATGTTCACATAAAAATATAACTGCCTTTGCCCGGGCCAATTTCTCTTTAAGTTCGACGGGTTTATATGTTCCGTATTTAATGGTATGATAAGATAACTTATGCTGATTAAGCGTTGCCGTTATTGGCCCAACCAGTTCATGAGCATATTTTTCTTTTTGCCAGCGTATTTTATCGTAGATCAAAAAATCATATTCTTTTGGGCTATTAAACGGTCGCCATTCGTCAACGTCAATGCCCGTTGGCCATGCAACTACTTTATCGCCATAATATGGTTCAAACATTTTTTGCATCCATTCTCCCGGCACCAGTATGCGCTTAACAGTAGGATATTTTTTTAACAAATCAGGGCAATCGATAGGGTGTGAAAATATGCCTGCACCAAAAATAACCGGGTTTACCCATTCCCGTTCAAATAATACATGCGGCTTTCCAATTATGCAGGCAATTTCATCAGGACGCTTTTTTATGTAGACGTAATCATTAAGCCTGTATGAAACACCCAGCTTATCAAGCCCTTTCATCAAATTAATAGCAACCATCATTACGCCACCAGGACGCTGTTTCCCTCTTATTAACCTGCGAATAATTTTGCGGGGATAACGATCAAATTTAAACCAGCGGTCGGGGTCAGGTTCTTGATAAAATAAGTTAATTGGTTTTATTGCCATTCGTATTTTAAAAAACGGCGCAAGCGCAATATTTTTTCTGTGTTTTTAAAACCTAAAGTTTTATACATAAAGCCTAATACGCCTTTCTCAGGTATAGTAAAATTGGGATTTAATTCATTTAGCCAGTTTACTAAGTCTACAGCTTCGGTTATACTATCTTTAGCAATCCAGTGTGCCAAAGGCCATAAAATGCCACAGGCAGCATCGATGCGGCGTTGGGTAAGCCTGCCCGTATGCTGCAACTGATAAAGTATATTTTTATAGATTAATAAGTGCTGAAAATTAGTACAGACTGATGCCAACCCATGCTTAAACTGCAGCCTGCCTTTGTTATGCTCTAAATGGCAAAGTGCAGGCGTATCTGTTACTGCCAAATTTGGGTTATTCAGTGCTACTTCAAGCATAAAGCAGCGGTCGTCTCTTGAAGCAAAATTGGCGGAGGCAAACGAAGTACGATGAGGTATGTTTTTTATAAACTCGCGATTAAACAAAAAAGCAGAGTAATGTGAGCTATCGCATTCACCTAAATTTTGAGCAATAAAATCATCGCAGATAATCCATGGATTTTCAGTTTTAAACCCGCTTTCATCAAAAAGCTGATACCCGGCTACAACTACATCTGCATTTTCCTGTTCAGCCAACCGAAACTGTTTTTCAAGTATACCATCTATCAACCAATCATCTGAATCTAAAAATTTGATGTATTTTCCTTTAGCATGCTTAAAAGCCATGTTAACAGCCCAGGGCTTTCCCCAATGCGCTTCCCGGTATATTTCAATACCAGGTATTGTTGCTAATAGTTGTTGTGTGTTATCAGTACTGCCATCATCAACAACTATAATTTGCAGCTGCAAGGTATAGCTATGACATGAATTTATAGCTCTTTGCAGTGCCCATTCACGATTATAAGTAGGAATAATAATTGTGATATCCATCAGAAATTTGAAAACACAGGCAATACAACACCGAAATCGTACTTTTCGCCTCGTAATATCATTTTCGCCAATCTTTTAATAAAAACAAAAATAGCGTATGGAATATTTTTGATCATGTTAACCAATAATGAAATAAATTTAGGCGGCAAAAAAGGCAGTAAATACCACATTTTTAACTTGGTGATTTCTCTTTTATAGTGAAAAGCTTGCGCATAGCTACCGGCAAAATGTATGATGGCCGGAGAGACTATTTCGCCCTCTTTATTAAAATTGCATTTTCCCATTAATACCTCTATTTGCATTGTGCCGCATAAGCCAATAGGAGTACGCATACCAGTTCCCCAATCATTTACTGCATTAACCTGGTTTATAGCCATTGAAACGGCAATTAAAGGTTCTTCATTTATTGAATCATGAAATGGCATAAACCCTAATTCAAGGTATTTTTCTTTAAGTTCTCTGGCCTTTGAAAAAATTTTTGCTGTTAAATCGTTCTTTTTAAAGTAATAGGTACCACCATTAAAAAGCGGAATTGATGACAGCTGAAATTGCTTACACATATTGGATACATCCATATACCATTCGCCTGAGTTGATCTGTGTTCCGAAAACAACAAATGAATGCTTTTGACAAAGTTGTAATAAAGGTTGCAGGGGTTTACACACCAGGCAATCAGCATCAATAAAAAGTGTTTCTTCAAAAGGGGAGTATAATTCCAAATGCAACTTTTGGTTAAGCCCGCTGCCAAAATTTGCGTTATATGGAATAATAATATCAAATAGGTCATTAAGCTCAGCTTCAGACGCATCGGTAACTATAGCGCGCTTTATAGTTGGATTAACCTGAATTAATGAAATAGCCAACATTTTTGCCATTTTAATATATTTTTCAGGGCCGCAGGCTATTGTTAATATACCGAACATTAGCCCGCTAAAATTTTTCTCAAATTAGTTTCGTAAATATTATTATTCTCCAAATCATGATTTGCCAATACTTTTTCACGGCCCATAGCAGTGTAATACTCAATATTTTCGCAATTAACAATTTTTAAAATTGTACTCATTAACAATTCCACATCATTTTCTTCGGCTATAAAATCATGATAACCCATTACATAAGGTATATCAGCATGGTTAGTGGTAATAATAGGCAATCCTACAGCCTGTGCTTCAATAATAATGGTAGCTGAACCTCCCTCATCGTCGCCGTTACTGGCTGTTAATGATGAATGGGCTAAAATATCGTAATTTTTAATTATTGGAATTATATCCCGATGTTGAACCATGCCATGCCATTTAACAAAATCACTTAATTTATAACGGGCAATTAATTCTTCATAAACAGGCTGCATTGGCCCAAAACCAATTATATCCAGTGTAAATGGCTCAAGTTTGCCGGTTAAGCGCCCAAGAGCCTCAAGAAAGACATGAAATCCTTTTTTTTCAACAAACCGGCCTATAAATAAAAATTTAATTGGGTCGTTAATTGTCCGGTAGGTTTTTTTTTGCGGATATTCATTAACCGGAATAATCAAAGGGTTAATCAAACATTTGTTCACCGGGCACCCGTAAGCATAAAGTTTTTTAGCTAATGCCGGCCCTTCTGAAAAAAATGCAGCGCCAACATTCCATAACCTCCCAAGGTTTTTGCGGTAATTTGGATCAGCAAGAGGCAAATAAGTGATATCGTAAGCATAAATGGTTGTTACGAAAGGTATTTTAAAAGGAAACTTATCCTGAAAGTGCATTATTTTAACCCCCATAGTACCAAAATGGCAGTGTATAATGTTTGGTTTAAATTCAGAAAGCACCTGATGAAAACTATCATACCATATTTCTTTACCACTAAATAATTCTCTTATATAGCGCTTTATGCCAGATATGTTTTTTCGAGAAAATGTGGGATTATCAATTTTATATAATCTTACTTTTTCTTTAATATCATCTGGCACATCAATAAAATCAAAAGCCACAATGGCTACTTCTGAAAATCCGAGACATTTTTGGATATATCTTTTGATAAAAGATTCTGATGGCTTAGCAAAGCTATCAACAAAGTGAAGTATTTTCAAGAAACTGCGTTATTGGGGCTAATGAATAATGATTTGCCTATAATTTTATTCCAATTCTGCCACTGCTGTCAATACGATTTAAGAGCAACTTAATAGGGTTAGCTGCTGTAAATTCGTCAACGGCTTTTTTTGTACCTTCCCAATCGCCATAATCACTTACAAAAAGAACGCCGCCCGATTGTAGCAAAGGATATAAGTGTGTTAAAGTATGCAATACAGGTGTGTAAAAACTGATACTAAAGTACAATAGCGCAATTTTTTTAGGCATAAATTCAGGAATGGTATCATTTACTAAGCCCTGTATATAGTGTACCTTATCTTCCGGATAATTATATTGGTTAATATTTTCTTTAACTTCTGTTATAGCAGAATAACAAAAGATATAATCATCTTTTGAAGCATTTTTATAAAGCTCTTCAGCATTTTTACCAACACCTGTATTTCCGCCGGTTTTAACGTCGTAATCGGTTGCAGGCGTTATCATTCCTTTAAAGGTATCATATAAATAAATTTCCCGATTTGATATATTTAATTTTTGCAGTGTATCAATAGCTGCCATAGCTATGCCACCACGCCAAATACCACAAATAACTATGGCTCCTGCAATATTATTGCTTTCAATATATTCAACACTATTGCAAAAAGCAGCAACCCGTTGTACAGTATTCATGGTATAATTCTTCACCTTATCAAACGTTGCAACATGTGAAGGGTTAAGGTCGGCAGGGGCGGCATACATAATTTGATTCAATACACTACTTTTTATTAATTCCCATCCGGTTTTTTTAATAATTTGTTTTATAAGTTTTTTTACCGGTTTAAACAAAGTATCTCCTTCTGGCAATAAGTGTTTTCAGTCGATTAAAAATATATTGCAGGGCTTTGGCAAATCGCCAACCTAATATTTTCTTTATATATTCAATTTTATTACCACCAATTACCGGAACATAATTAATTGGCCCTAATAATTTTACTTTGCTCATGGCTGCTTTGTAAAGATCAAAGTGTTCTGGAAAAAAAGTTACGGCATTTTCTATGTAAAGTTTTGCAAGGGCAATATTTAACTTAGGATGATCTTTTTTTTTTAATTGCTCATATTTTAAGTTAGTAGCCTGTTGCAGGCTTAGCATTGCTTTTCGGGTGCCAGAAGCACTCAAATTGGTTTGATACCTGAATTTCCGATAGTGGTTAATGGCGCAGGCGCTGTAATATACACCCCTACTGGCCAGAACCACCCGGCAAAAAAATTCACCATCATCGTCCAAAGTCAATTGTTCATTCCAATATCCTGCTTTTTCAATAATAGTGCGTGGAGATAACCAGGCATTAGGCTGAATCATGCCTTCGTATCCCGGTTCAACTAAGTGGCCACCATATAGCCTAACCAAAAAACGCACCGGGTCTATTAAGTCATCTTTGCCAAAATCGTCCAACTTTTCATACGGATTTTCACTATCAAAAAAATGCAATGTAGCTCCCACGGCCACGCAATCAGGTGCATTCATTAATTGTGTTGCCTGATAAGCTATCTTATTTTTATCCAACAGATCATCGGCATCCAAAAACTGTATAAATGCGCCTTTTGATTCCTGAATTCCCTTGTTACGGGCTGCACTGGCGCCTTTATTTTTTTGATGAAATACTTTTATCCAATCGCATTCATATTGCCAGGCAATTTTAAGCGAATTATCAACTGATCCATCATCTATTATAATGATTTCTTTGTGTAACCAGGTTTGATTTATGGCCGATTCGATACATTCTGCCAGATATTTCTCGGCGTTGTAAACAGGAATAATTATAGATACCAGGGGGTTATGCAATAGAAGTGTTTTTTAAATATGAATGGCTTTGTAAATAATAAAATATTAATGAATACTAAAATTTTTATTTATGTGCTCTGGCTCATACTAACTACTCTGATTGTATATAGTTGCCCTTCGCAGTCCCGGTTTAAAAAGCCTAATCATTTTTTCTCTGAACCATACAGCGGCAAAAGGATTTATCATGGTTAAAAAAATGAAAATTTTGGTGTTGTTAATGGCTTTTTTATATCCTAAATTTTCACAAAGCGATAGCACTCTTTTTACATATTCCCACTCATTATAGGCGGCAAATATTCCTGCAATTCCCCATAGTTGCGAAGCAATTGGGTTTGCATAAGTTAACTGTGTTTTATGTGCCGTTTTTTCAAGAACATGGTAATGCGCAATTAAGCATTTCAAAGGATTTTTGGATGACATTGAGGTATTAATGCGATAATTTATAATACTTACTTCATCCTCCGCGTCAAATTTTAATCCTGCGATAGCCATTTTAATATGAAACGCCGAATCTTCATTATACAGCACCAGTGGGTCAGTATCATATCCACCAGTTCTTAAAAAACTTTGCTTATTGTACAAGCCGCAAAATGGATTTATTTGCTCAATTATAGCATAAGCAATTGGGTCTGTTAAAAGCGCATCCCTGTTAAACTTCCTGATGCCTATAAACTCGTTAGTGTAATGATCGCGGGCTTCATAACCAAACAATACAATATCAGGGCAATTGGGTTTAGACACCCATTGGTGAACAAGTTGCGTAAAATGGGGTAATAACTCATCATCAGCATCATGAAAATGAATCCATTCGCATTTGCTATGAGCAGCCATATAGTTTTTACCATATGAACATCCGCGATTTGTATCACCGTTTAAAACAACAACGTTATAGCTTTCAGCAACTGCTGCTGTATCATCTGTACTGCAATCGTTATACACCAATATTTCATCAAATGGAATTAATTGATTACGGGCCGATGTAAGCAACCGGGGTAGATAAAGCGCGGCATTGTATGCAGGTATACAGAGCGATATCGTACTCATTTTTTGCTTAAAAGCTTTAATTTTAATCTTTTAATATAATAAGCGGTTAGCTTTTTTAGCGGTTGTTTATTTAAAACTGCTGCAATATTATAATGTTGTTCTGCCGGTTTGTATAAACTATCAAAATAATGATTTGAAGGAGATGCTACGAATTGACATATAATATCCTTGTAAAAAAGCAAGTTTGCGGGTATGATTATCTTTGCCGCTAGTTTTTGTTTTATAGTTTCTGTAGCAGCATTGCACATACTTTCGTAATCAACAGCACTCATATTATTTAGCGTATTTATGCATCCGGCAAGCGCATCTTGATCAGCAGCAGGATATACAAATCCGTTTTTTCTATGTTCAATCAATTCACTCGCCCCCGCACCGTCCGAGCATATAACAGGTGTTCCGGCAGCCATAAATTCAAGTACCGAAAAATTAAACATATCCCAGGTCGATGGAACTATACCAAATTTTGCTTTTTGCTGGAATCTACTTATAGTAGTATTGGTTACGTCTTTATGCGGGATAATATATTTACCCCATACATTCGGAAACTGCTGTTTAAGATAATCGGAGGTACTTTGTTGGCTGGTATAAAGCATGTCGCGCCCATACCACTTTATAGTTGGTTTAATGGTTAATGTATTATAAACTTCACATAAAGTTACCGGCCCTTTCCATCTTTGTATGCGCGCGGTAACCAATCCATGATCTTCACGGTCAGGTAAAGGTAATGGTTGGTTATTATGCTCATAAACCGGGTAACTTACTATCACCTTGTTGTTATCGATAAGTTGATTCCAAAACTCCGCATTTGCGGCGCTATGCGAAATAAGCAAATCGCATTTTGGCAATAATGTCAATTCTGCCTGTTGATAAAACGTAGTTGTTAAATCGGCAGGTAAACTGAGTTCATGCAAGCTTATTTGCCCTGTACTGCCATGTAAACGGGTTACTACAGGTTTGGTATGATTAATTACCCACGGTATAAACCCCAAGCTAAAGTCTGTACATTCTACAACATCAAACCCATTTGCCTGGTTAGCTTGGTGCCAAATTGCCCAGGCAGATGCCAAATCGCGCTTAAAATCGGGCAGCAAATCATACAATGTAAACTTGTCAAGGTAATAATTGTACAATTCAGGTTTAAGATATTCAACTATAACGCCTTCATGATCAAAAATATCTTTGCTTTGTACATAACCACTGCCTACAATAACTTTAATTTCATCACAATATGGCTGCAACGCCCTGATATATTGCTGATAATAAGTTGAAATGCCACCGCCCGAATGGGGATAATATTCAGGAAGTATAAATAATATTTTCATTTTTTGATCCAGGCAGAACTGAAATTTCGGCCAAACAAATCTTTATTTAAAAACAGTTCCTGTTCTTTTTGCTCAAATAGGGTATCAAGATTGCTTTTCAATATTCCAAAAAAAGCATAAGTATTATAGCTTACTAAATCATATTCGCTTAGCCCATTAATCAACGAACTTTTTGATATACCATTACTTGCCGAGTATGGTAGCGATTCGACATGAATATCTGTTATACTCCATAATTCAGGTGCTGTTAATGGCTTTTTTATAATTTTTTTTCTCAGCAGGTCATTATTTATCTTTTCAATATAATCTTGTGGTTTAAGTAAGTTTATTATTTTGGTGAAGGCTCTTTTAAATATTGTTGGTTTTATATAAACCTGTTTTTCTTTAAAGCTGTTATATTCTTCACAGCGTTTTTTATATAACTCGCTTTCTATTGCTTCGGCTGCAGGGTCATGCATTGTTATTAATATACCACCTATTTTTTGCAGCTGTTTTAGGTGCAATAAAAACCTACTAATATCAGGTATATGATGTAGCACTGATGAAATAATTATAACATCATATTTTTCATGCAACTGTGTAATGTCACCTTCTGTTATTCTTATTTTTTTATTCCATTTTTTTGAACGCTCACCGGCTTTCTTTAACATTTTGCCTGATGTATCTAATAAATGTATTTCAGTAATATCAGGCCCCAGAATGGTATCTAATAACATTTGGGTAGCTAAGCCGGTTCCGCACCCTACGTCAAGAAGGCTGAATTGTTGTTTGGGTTTTATTAGTTTTACAATATCATTAGCAATAAGGTCATATTGCTGGGGCAGACTTTTCCACATTTCGCTATGCACCTCATCATATTGAGCCGCCTCATGATCATGAAAAATTACGTTAACAAGGCGGTTAAATTCATCGGCATCTTTAATTAACGATTTTTCGTTAATTAAAGGCTGTAAAGAATGAAGCGCATTTTGTGTTGACATTATTTAATTTTACTGATTTTTAAACTATTCCATAAATACTTAGCATAGTATAATATTTTTGATCGATGTTGCCATTTATAATCAAAATATAGCATGGGTAAAACAGTAAATCGCAGTCTGTCTTTTTCAGATATATTGTTAAGTGAATAACCCCCAACATGTGTTACCGCCGAATTGGTGATCAGATAATTCTTAATTGAAAACTTTTTTAACGTGTTGCAAAAATCATCATCGCTGTACCAAAAGTTTATCTTTTCGTCAAACAAATTAATTTTTTCAAAAATACTTCGCCTAACAACAAAGCACCATCCTGAGAAAATATCTCTGTACCCTTCAATATTACCTGTCTGAGCTTGAATGTTTCGTTCGTTTAAATGATATTGTTGCCAATAGGTGCTGGCACATAGCATATTATCATTTTGCATTTCATTAAGTAAATTACTTGCCCAATTTAAATGAAATAAAACATCGTTATTACTTAAACAGATAAATTGGTTTGTTGTAGCTTTTATACCAATGTTTAAAAACTTATTGAAATTGAAGTCAATTTTGGGATACAAGGTTGTTGTATGATCATATTGCAATGGTTTTAAACTTTTGTTTGATTCAATAACAATGATGTTAAACTTAATTGTTCCGCCCGGTTCAGATTCCAGAAGAGATTTAATAGTTTGCCTTGTTAAATTATCAGTTATGCTGTTATAAGCATAACTTAAAATAATGACATCAATTGTTATTTGGGTCATTTTTTAGCCTGCACAGCATTGCAAATTGTGGATACTTCATATCTTCCTGGCTATTAAAAAGTAAAAAATTCAATACGTTAAATTTTTTAAATTTTGACTTGTTAATGCCTTCAATTATTAAAACTTCGTATCCGCTTTCTTCAAATAAACGGATCATGCTTTTTTTTGTAAAAAACCTTAAATGAGTTTTATCCATAACACCTGCTTCCAGGTATTTAAAGTCGCGGTAACGCAATAATGATAAAACAACAGGATACCAGCGTACATTAGGTATTGAAGCTAATATATAACCTTGTTTTTTTAAAAGTTTTTTACAGCAACAAATCGCTTCTGCCGGATCAACTAAATGTTCCAGAACATCATTAAAACTGATCAAATCAAATTTCTGATCTTTAAATTCAGGCAACTCGTCTGTAAATAAATCGTTTATTACCTTATCAAGTTTCCCGTCAGCTTCTCTGGCTGATTTTGGATCTGGTTCAATGCCCCAAACCTCATAGTTACCTGCTTTTTTTAATGTTTGCCCAAAATTGACTGACCCGCAGCCCACATCTAATATTTTGCTAAT
>DATJJI010000014.1:0-21354 GCA_035492275.1 Mucilaginibacter sp. | reverse complement strand
CCAGCTTGGTGAGCGGGTTTTCCGGATGGTCATGGATGAATTTCATAAACTGGCTCTCGGCATCATCATTACCCAACTCCAGCGCGCATAACGCGATGTAGTATTGCGAATTTTCTTTGAGCAAGGATAACTCCGACTCGAACCGGGGCTGATTACTGGTTAGCTTGGTATCGAGCACCAGGCGGTATTGCCCCGCTGCTGCTACGTATGCGCCTTTATCCAGCAAATCAGTAGCTGCATGGTAGGTTCGGTAAACATCAAACGATGGGTTTTGCTGGGCGCGTGAACTTAAAGCAAAAAATAATATAGGGAGTAATAAAAAACTGTAGTTGATTTTTATCATAAAGCGCGTAAATGGTAGTGCTAAATTAGCTAATCACAAAAAAAGCAATCCACAATAGTAATTAACATGTGTGGAAAACACTTTTTTAACGCCCGTAATAAAACAGATGGTATAGGTGTGGAAAACTTTTGGGATTGTAGGGTTATTAGTTATTGAGTTACTAGGTTATTAAGTTAATATATTAGAATAGTTTCTTAACCTAATAACTAACTACGCCGCATTGCCGAGCTGCCGTTCAACACTGTTTAGTAAAACATCAATATCAAATGGTTTGGCAATAAAATCGTCGGGGTTGCCGTTTTGTTTGCGGGTATCAGATGAGTGGCTCGCGGAGATAAGTATTACCGGGATGTTGTTGGTGTCTTTTGATTCTTTGACCTTTCTGCACAGTTCGCGTCCATCCATGCTGCCCAACATAATATCGAGTATAATAAGATCTGGGTGTTTTTCCCTGATCTTATCAAACAGGTAGTGGCCATCGGCCAGTGTTTCTACTTCGTATCCTGAATCTTCCAGTATAAACTGTAATACTTCTAAAATGTCTTTGTCGTCATCAACCGCTAATATCCGCTGCATCATTGTTTTATTTAATTAGGCCCCCAATAAAAAAAGATATAGGGATTGCTGATTTAACAACAATCCCTATACCAAATATTAATTTAAGGGTTAATTAAAAAATAATAATATTATATACAGTCCCTAATAATTTAACTGTATGATTTTTATTACTTAATGCTTAGTTTTCAGCACATTATTGGATATTAATAGCCAAATATCTGTTTCATGTCCGGTTTAATCAGTTCACCATATTTTTTCAGATCAGCATCGCTTACCCGTTTTTCGGATGCTACGATACAATAAGTGTATGGTTTGCCTTTTAACTGGGCATCATGAAACGCTTTGATACTCGAAAAATCTAATTTACCCAAGCTGTTAAATGTGTTTTTCCGGGCATCATAGTTTAAACCTTTACGCTGTGCAGCCAGGTAATCAAATAAAATGTCTTCCTGTGTAATACGCTCTGTTTCTAACGATTTGCGGATATTATCCTTAGCATCTGATATACCTTTTTCTGATTCAGGCATGTCCTCCAGCAACTCGTTCATGCTTTTGATAGATTCGTTCAGTTTATCAGCCTGCGTACCCACGTAACCAATAAATAAGTCGTTATCATCTTTTTTAACAGGTGCCTGGTAAATGGCATAAGTTGAATAAGCCAATGCCTTCGATTCGCGGATCTGCTGGAAAACAATGGTGCTCATACCACCACCAAAGTAGTTGTTGAATAACTCAATTTTGGGTGCTTTCTCGGCATCAAATTTACCCTCGTTGCGTACCCAGTAAATCTCGGCTTGTACCTGGTCGTAATTAGCAAATAGTACCTCGTTTTTATCAATAGCTATCTTTGGAAATTTTTTCGCTGCAGGGTAGGCTGTGAATACCGCAGGTGTTTTATGCAGTTTTGATAAAGTTAATGCCATTTGTGGCGCCGTTTGCGGGCCGTAGTACAGTACGGTATGTTTATATTTATTCAGACTATGCAGAATATTTACCAGGTCCTCGGCTTTTAAATTGTTTAATTCTTCGTCAGACAAAGTATAGTTAAACGGATTTGAAGCACCATATTGCGCATAACTTACCAAACCCTGTACAATGGCTGTTTTGTTTAGCTTGGCATTTTCACGGGCACGTTTCATACGGGCCTTTAAACCTTCCAATGCTTTTTCATCAGGCTGGCAATTGGCCAAAAGGTCCTCATATAATTTTACAGTTGCTGCAAAGTTTTCCTGCAGGCCATTAAAGCCTACAGATGTTGTCTCTGTCTTTGTGCTTATGCTAAATGAAGAGGCCAGTTTATAAAACTCTTTACTAAAATCTTCGGAGCTTTTAGTTTTGGTACCTAAAAATTGCAGGTATTGCGCGGCAATTGGCAACAATTTATTGTTCCAGCTACCCATATCATAATAATAATACAGCCTGAAAATACTGTTATCTTTATTTTGAACAGCCAATACGTCTGCATGGCCTGATTTAGCTCTTTGAATATCTTTTTGATAATCTAACCAAACCGGCTGAACGGTATTTGAAGGCATGGCATTCACCTGTTTCAAAAAGGTAGATTGCATAGCCGCGTTAACTTCAACCGGAGTAATAGGCGGTTTTTCAACCTTAATGATGTTCTTGTCTTCGCCCTGATGTTTATAGGTTATTACATAGTTATTATCATTCATGTATTTGTTGGCAAAAGCTACAATTTCGGCCTTGGTTATTTTTGACAGATCGTTTATGGTTGATACATCGGTACGCCAGTCAACACCAGTAGTGAAATCGCTCATCAGGTTTCTTGCCCTTGACAGGTAGCTCTCATCAGCAACAATTTTATTTTTCTTCTCGTTATTCACGATGGATTTGATCAGGTCGTCAGAAAACTCGCCTTTACGTAGTTTGCTGATCTCGCCCAGCATTAAATCACGCACTTCATCAAGCGATTGGCCTTTTATCGGGTTACCACTCAATAACAATACGCTGTAATCTTTCAGCTCATAATCGTTGGCGCTGGCGCTCAGTAATTTTTGTTTTTTGGTCAAATTAAGATCAAACAGACCGGCCTTGCCATTGGTAAGCATTGAACCCATCAGGCTCAGCAATTGAGCATCGTGGGTGCTTGCTCCCGGAAAACGGAACGCTATGGTCAGGTTTTCGGGAGTTGGGCCGTAAACATCACGTTTTATAGGGCTGGTGATCGGCTTTTCGGCCGCGAAAGTATAGGCAGGGATTGGTTTTGGCTGCATATAATTAAAGTGATCAGCCACTTTTTTGATCATTACATCCGGGTTAAAATCGCCCGAAAGCACAACGCCCATATTGTTAGGCACATAATAAGTATAGTAGTACTTGCGTATGGCATTTAATGACGGGTTTTTTAAATGCTCGATAGTGCCAATGGTAGTATGCCTGCCATAATTGTTATTTTGAAACAGGGCGCCAAAAGTAGCTTCAAAAACCTTGCTGCCGTCATTATCTAAACCACGGTTCTTTTCTTCGTACACAGCTTCCAGCTCGGTATGGAAAATACGCAATATAGGGTTGCGGAAACGCTCGGCCTGCAGGGTTAAAAATTTATCGACCGAGGTGCTCGGGATATCTTCAGTATATACAGTTTCTTCGAACGAGGTAAAGGCATTACTGTTTTGCCCGCCCATTGAAGCCATCATTTTATCGTATTCATTAGCTATCGAGATTTTGGCGGCCTGGCCCGATACCATATCAATTTGCTTGTATATTTCTTTACGTTTTTCAACATCAGTAGTTGAGTTGTATTGCTCATACAGCGCGTCGATCTGGTCAAGGTATGGTTTTTCTTTTGTCCAGTCGGTTGTGCCAAATTTATCGGTGCCTTTAAACATCAGGTGCTCCAGGTAGTGCGCAAGGCCGGTATGATCATCAGGATCGGTTTTGCTACCGGCTTTTACAGCGATGTAGGCCTGTATGCGTGGTTGCTTATTTGTTGGGCTTAAAATAACCGTCAGTCCGTTTTTTAAGGTGTAAAAACGGGAGTGAGTAGGGTCGCCGGTTACATATTTGTAGGTAAAACCTCCGGATGTGGCCTGTTTCCAGACAATAGGTGTTTGTTGTGCATTTAACTGTGATACCGCGGTAAGCAGTACGAACGCAATAACGAGAATTTTTTGTTTCATTTAGATCAGTTTAGGGAATAAAAGTATTTAAAAAAATTAACTATAAAAATAGGTGTAACAATAATTCCTGCAAAAAAAATTAGCGGGTTAAAAGCACAGAAACTGCTTTGAGTTATAAGACGTTAGCTTTTACTATTTGTTACAAAAAACAGAATTTATTAGCGGCCTCAAAAAATCAATTTAAACCTTTGTAAACACTTTCACTCTAAAAATCATTAATCAAGTAAAAATAAATATATACTATAATGAAAAAAATTCTCTTTTTAGCTATAATCCTGCTGGTTGCAGGCTCAGTAAGCGCCCAACGTCGTTACTATCACTCGCCACGAAATGTAAACAGCAGTGATGATTATACCGATTTTTATCAGCCTAAAATTGGTTTTGAATTTGGCACCAATATTTCTAATTTAATAAGTTCATCCGGTTCTAATTATTCAACCGGCAGTTTGGTGGGCTTTAACGCCGGTATTACTTTTGACCTGCCTTTAATTTACCCGTTATCATTTGCGCCCGAAGTACTGTATTCGCAAAAAGGTTATACTGCCGAAACAAGCGATGGCAATTTTACCCAACGTACGCATTATATTGATATACCGTTGCTGGCAAAATTCAGGATGGGACCGGCCTTTAATTTTTATATTGGCCCGCAGTTATCTTACTTAATGTCAACCACCAATACTTATGATAATGGTTTTACGGTAACTTCTGAACATTATTATGAGAACAACTATGGCCATAAATCATATTTAGATGGTGTGGTTGGTGTGAGCTTTGATATTAACCGCAATGTCGATCTGCATGCCCGTTATACTTTAGACCTTACGCAAACCAACTCGTACGGCGACACTTACGTGCCCGATTACCGTAACCAGGTTTGGCAAATTGGTTTAGGCTTTAAGTTTTAAAGATCAGCATAAATAACAAAGCCGGTTCCTAAAAAAGAACCGGCTTTGTTGTTTATAGGATTTATGCTCAATAGTCCGAGCCGCCTTTATTACCTCTGTCGCGATAGCTGCCACCTCCGCCGCCACCGTTACCACGGTCGCGGTAGTTTCCGCCACCATTACCTTTATCACGGTTGTAACCTCCGCCACCGCCATAACCACCACCGCTGTTTCCGCCACGATAACCTCCTCCGCCACCGCTATTGCCACCACCACGATAACCACCGCCGCCACCACTAGTTCTTTCTTTTTCTTTAGCCTGGCTTACAGCAATATTCTTATCAAGAATTTGCTTTTCATCCAGGTTGGTAATAGCATTTTGCGCTTCATCTTCATTGGGCATTTCAACAAAAGCATAACATTTGCTTCGGCCGGTTTCACGGTCCATGATCAGGTTAACAGAACCTACTTCACCGTAAGTGGCAAATAATTCTGCAATGTCAGTCTCCTGGTATTGGTAGGGGAGCTTGGCGATAAAAATTTTCATTTAATAGATAAGTTATTTAAAACAATAGTAAGCAATTAAAGTAAAGGATATGTTAATAATATATCTTTTTAAGGTACTTCAAAATAGGACAACACAGCTGTGTTTTTATTGTTTTAAAAAAAGAGGAGTATTATGATATTAAATTGTTAACTTTTTGAACCAACTCTGTTAAGTCAAAAGGTTTATTAATGATGGCATCGCAGCCATAGGCAAAAAGCTCATCATCGTGATTAACGTAGGCTGAGAAAATAATAACCGGTATATCTTTAAAATCAGGATGGCATTTTATTTGCCTGCAAAGTTCGCCGCCGTTTGTGCCGGCTACGCGGTAATCCAGTATAACAAGGTCTGGCGCAAATTCATCCACTAAAGGCATTACCTCGATGCTGTTTGATACGCTTTTAACATCAAACTGCTCGTACGAGAGCGTTTCATGAACTATATCCAGTATATCCTGATTGTCGTCTAAAATAAGTATGCGTTTTGACATGTGATACGATTAGATACGTCGAAAAACCTTTATATGATATTGAAATTGTATAGCAGTTTAAAATTGGGGTAGTGGCGCGGAATATTTTTTTCGAACTGTAATAAACAAACTTAACTTATTTTTTTGAATATTAATACTATCTGATTGTAACATAATTATTATTAAAACTACAGAATCCATTAATAGCCTGAAAACAGGTTTTTTGACTAAAATGCCTCGCCCAGGTTTAAAAAGAATGAAGAATAATCTTTACTGAAACCATAATCAATACCGACATTGGTGTCCGACTTTTTGTTGAATTTTATACGCATGCCGCCACCGCCTGCAGGGTTCCAGTACCTGAACTGCCGGGTATTTACCTGTGTGGCCGAATTAACATTGGCAAATAGCACAAAGCCAAACAAACCATCATCGGTAATATCACGGCGATACTCGCTTTCAAAATAAATAAGGCTTGAGCCACGGTAGCGGTTTTGCTCAATACCACGGCCCGAACGCTGGTATGGGTCCATGCCTATGGCGGGTAAACTTAAATAAGGCACACCCGGTGATATGGCTGTCCAGTAATAACTCCATAAAGCCAGCTGATTTTTTTGGCCGGTTTGTGTGAGCGATACATATTTGCGTACATCAATATAAATTGACTGCCAGTTATCATTACTCCCTAAAAAAGTAGGATTATATCGATATACCAAATTAGCATACCAGCCTGGCATCGGGTTAATCAGGCTATTACGGGTATCATACAGCAGGTTAATGCTTGGCCCTAACGAGAATGAGTTTTCGTCCATCCGGGTGCCATACTTATAACCGCTGAACTGGCTTAACGTGGTATTGGTTCCGTTATCACTATCAATATCAAAATAGTAATCCATATTTAAGCCAATGCCTGCGAAAAAATAAGGTGTTATACGTTTCAACGCACTCTGATAAAGGCGCAGATACTTATAATTGACCAGGTATTTATCATCCGATGGGTGGCCGCCGCCAAGTCCCCACGTATACTGCGGGTAAACCAGCAAGCGCGAATCGCCCTGTATATTATAGGCATTGTTGCTTAACCATATGTTAGAGCGAATGGGCAAGCCGTACCGTCCCTTCAGGTTAAAATAAGGCGCAAAATCAAAACTTGAAATGTAAGTTGTACTGCGGTCGCCAAAATAAACGCCGGCCGTAGTAGAGGTGATAAGCATTTTACTATCCGTTGCCCCCGAGGTGGAAACCGGTAAAATAGAAAAGTAAAATTTCTTTTTCTCGGTGCTTGCTATGGGGCGTGAGCGTACGTGAACAATAGAGCGGGCTATATCTATCAGGTCGCGTTTGTTAGTGGTATCTGCAGCTATGGTATGGTTTACCGAAATGCTGTCGGTTTGAGCAAATACGGCAATTGGTAATAATAAAAAAGTTAGCGCAAGTATTAGTTTAACCATTACTTACTTGAACGTAAATTTTTATCACGTGTTTTATTAGTACACGTAAAAAGATGTTAAATATAAAAGCCTGTACAGTAGGTACAGGCTTTTACAAAATATAATCAGTTTTATTATTTTTTACGTTGATAAACGTACGCGTTTGGATAATGATGATGTTTACGATAATAAGCTTCGCGATAAGCTATGCGCCTTTGCTTTTCAACATGTTTACGGTGCTCGTTACCAATAACGTAGCCGCCACCCGCGCCTATGGCGCCACCTATTAACGCACCGCCCACACCGTGGCCAACAATGCCCCCTACAACTGCTCCGCCCGCGCCGCCAATTATTGCGCCTTTGCCTTGCGAGCTTATTTTATGATGTTCCTGAGCCTGCGCGAAATTGCCTGCCGACAATAAAAGCGCGGTAACTATACCGGTATATGCAATTAACTTTTTCATAACGTGTGGTTAAAATATTATTTAATAAGTGTTAAACAAATAATAAGCCAAAACGCATATAGAATAATAAAACAGGCTGCGGGTATTTTTAAAGCCATTAAATCACTTAATAGTTGTATGTTATTATAGTCGGTTTGGGTAACGGTTATTTTATAATTAGATATTAGGATTACATAAGTTCATCTTTATTATGTAACTAAAAAGCGATCTTTGCCGCTTCATCAGGATAGAGGGATTCTTTACACGATATGACTAAACAACGCTATTTTTTTACGGTATTGATATTGGGCGCGCTCACTGCCCTGGGGCCATTTTCAATAGATATGTACCTGCCGGGATTTCCTGCTATCGCCAAATCGTTCCATACTACCACAGCGCAGGTTTCGCTATCACTGTCCAGCTTTTTTGTGGGGCTGGCTGCCGGGCAATTACTATATGGCCCCTTACTGGACAGATACGGGCGCAAAAAACCATTGTACATTGGGCTGGTGCTTTATATTGTGGCTTCGGCAGGGTGTTATTATTCAATTTCAATCGAATCGCTGATATGGCTGCGGCTTATACAGGCCATAGGCAGTTGCGCGGCTGGCGTGGCATCAATGGCTATGGTGCGTGATATTTTTCCGCTTGAAGAAAACGCTAAAATATTTGCCCTGCTGATATTAATATTGGGCGCATCGCCCATGATAGCGCCAACTGTAGGTGGGTATGTAACCGCGGTATTTAACTGGCACATTATTTTTATTATATTAGGTGCTATGGCCGTGGTAATATTGTTTACCGTTATTTTCTTTTTACCCGAAAGCTATAAGCCCGATAAAAGCTATTCATTAAAACCCATGCCCATTATTAATAGTTTTTTGGCGGTAATTAAAGAGCCTCAGTTTTATACTTACTCGTTTACAGGCGCTTTTGCCTTTGCGAGCCTGTTTGTATATGTTGCCGGTTCGCCATTGGTTTTTATGGAGATATTTAAAGTAAGCACCAAAACCTACGGATGGATATTTGCCGGGCTGTCTATAGGCTTTATCGGCTCGAGCCAGGTAAATAACTTGCTGCTTAAAAAATATAAAAGCGAGCAGATCATTATGGTTGCTTCAAGTATACAGATAATTACCGCTTTAGTATTTTTAACGGGAAACCTATCAAACGTTTTTGGCCTGGCGGGCACCATCGCCATGATATTCATTATGCTTTGCTGCGTTGGCATTGCCAGTCCTAACGCTTCGGCATTGTCATTGGCGCCGTTCTCAAAAAGCGCAGGTACGGCCTCGGCATTGCTGGGTGCTATGCAACTGGGTTTGGGCTCGCTGGCCACGTTCAGTGTAAGTATGTTTGATAGCCACTCGGCCGTACCTATGACAGGTATTATGGCCGTATCATCGGTAATCGCTTTATTGATCCTGCTTATCGGGCGAAAGCAAATCACCAACAAAGTAGAAGTATCCGGGCCGGTGGCAGGAGCGGCGCATTAATTTACGCCAGCACCTCATCAATTATTCCAAACTCTTTGGCTTCGCCGGCAATCATCCAATGGTCGCGGTCGCATACCTCATGCACCCGCTGGTAATCCTGCCCGCTGTGTTTCGAAATAATATCATACAGCTCTTTTTTTACTTTGAGCACCTGGTTAGCGGTAATTTCAATATCAGATGCCTGGCCCTGCACACCGCCTAATGGTTGGTGAAGCATTACCCGCGAGTGGGGTAGGGCCGAGCGCTTGCCCGCCGCGCCGCCGCATAGCAATATAGCGCCGAAGGATAGCGCCATGCCGGTGCAAATAGTCGCCACGTCAGGGCTTATCAGTTGCATAGTATCGTAAATGCCAAAGCCCGCATATACCTCGCCGCCCGGCGAGTTAATGTACATATGTATATCCTTCTTCGGATCGGTTGATTGCAGGAACAATAACTGGGCCTGCACAATGTTGGCGATATTGGCCTCGACAGCGGCCCCCATAAAAATGATGCGATCCATCATCAGCCTTGAAAATACATCCATTTGCGATACCCTCATTTCGCGATCTTCGGTAATATAAGGCGTCATGGCAAGGGGTATAGCCGCTTTTTCAACGTTTGAAATATAAGTGTCTATACGGTCGGTTTGGACATGGCAATGCCCTGCCGCAAATTTGCGGAATTCATTTTTGTTAATGTTCATGATGATCTTAGTTTATTGTTTACTAAAAAGAAGCCTTATTTTTTGGCTGAAACTCAGATGTTCGGGTTTAGTAAATAATTGTTGATGTACGTCTTCAATCTCGCGGCGTAATTGCCTGCGGCCATACTGCTGTATTACGCTGTATGTTTTTTGCTGCCACATTACCTTATCGCCCAAATCATTATCCAACAGCAAGCGGGCCTCAAATAATAAAGCACTACCTGTGTCGGCCGTACCAAAAAGGTGCGCCTCTATCTGCTTGGTTTCACTCCATGAAGTCATCGTACGTCAATGATTTTTGTTTAACAGTTTCTCTTACCTTCTCTAAACACTTATACTTTTGTACCGTGGCCGACCGCGCCCCTGAATAGCCAAACTCATCGGCTATGTCATGCAGCGGCAACTGGTCATAATAAAAGCTTTTTAACAGCTGCAGGCATTTTTTACCGCTTGCCTCTAAAAAGTTGAGCAGGCGATTGTTTGACGGCGTTTCGGGCCTGTCCAGTAAAATATCTATATTATCTAAAGCGGTATTCTTGTTCTTTTCGTTATATCGTTTTATCCACAGGTGCTTGGCGGTACCTACCAGCCAACCGGTGTCATTTTTTAAAGTTGATTGCGCCGATATGATGATCTCGTAATAAATGATCAGCGCATCCTGAAAAACATCTTTAGCCTCATCAAACGAACCACCCATGCGGCTCACATACTTTGCCACAACCGGGAAAGCGGTTTTGTACAATGCAGTAAAAAGCTCCTGTCTTTTCGTAAATTGATCTGATGTGTTGTTATCAGGCATAAAATTGTCTTTTTATAACCATGTGCAAGTTACGGGTTAAATATCACCTTTTATTTAAAAATATTTTTTTAGCAAGCTATAACTTACTGTTTTACAGCCGTTACTTCCGATCCTTCGGCGCCTTTGGTGTAAAAAACTATTTTTTTATCGGTTAACTCAGTTACGATAAAAGGAAACACCCTGGTGCCATAATCAATGTCTTCTTTATACACAATGCTATCGCCATCAGTAGTAAATATCCCCCGTGATATTCTTCCGCCGCTCCAATAAATAAATAAACTGTCTTTTTGTGTGAATTCTATATAGGGCGAGCCCACCTTTAACCTTGCAGCTGTAATACTATCGGGCCGGGTGATATTACTTTTTATCCGGGTGTAGTTCCACTTGCCATACAAGCTTTCAGGTTTGATGGATGATTTACAGGCCGAAAAAAACAAAACGAGTATTATAAGCGAGGTATAGTATTTCATACAGTTAATTAATTTAAAAGCCTAAATTAAAAAAATATGTTGTCATCCTGAATTTGTTGGGAGAGCACATGGTATAAAATAACAACCGGGCGAGTGCCCGGTATGGTAAAAGAGGTAATAGTAATTAATGCGACAGCATTTTACTTCTGCTTTTTTTGCAGATCTTTCAGCTTTTTTTCAGCCTGTTTTACTTCGTCTTTTTCACTTAACGGAAAATCAGCATGTATCTCTTCGGCAGGAGTAGTTTTCTTTGTGCCGATCTTTTTTTCTGTGGATTTGGCCGGTGCTTTCATGGTGCGGTTAATTAAGGGTACAGTAACAAAGTAACTGTAATAAATAAACCTGAAAAGCAGAAAAATGTTTAAGGAAAAAAGCAGGACAATTGCGGATATTTTGGCTAAAGGAATTGAAATTGTATAAATAGATTTCTCTCCATTGCCGTTGGCTTCAGCCAACGGATAAAGATTAGACAATACCGGCTTTAGCCAAAAATTGCAAATTATTTCTTATTCGCTTTTTTCAAGCTATCAGCCTTAGCCTTCGCACGTTTGTTAAAGAAACCTTTTAACAGAAAATTGCTTTGCGCCGCTTCCAGATCTTCATTCAGCAATATCGAACCTTTTTGCAGGTTATCAATGGTGCTCTGTAATTTAGCCGCCGATTTCGGATCATTCAATAAAATGCCGATAGCATTATCGGTACGGTCAAATTTTTCGCTGGCCCTTTTCATATTATTGGTTATCTCGGTAGTATTAGCTGCCGATTTCTGCAACTCATTAGTAACCGATTTAATGCGGTTAAAGGTTATGGTATCCGTAAGCAACTTATCGGCAAGGCCACCTTTGGTATTCATTTTGGTGCTGAATTTTTCAAGGTCGCTGGCCAGTTTTGCCGCGCTTGCGCTGGTTTTCTCGAAATTGCGCATAGAATTGCGCAACTGTATAGCCATGGCGCTATCGGCCATTAAAGTACCTACGGTACCTTTGCCCTGTAATATTTTACGGCTCAGTAATTTAAAATCGCCGGTAATGGATAATAGGTTTTGGTTGTTTTGTTGGAGTACTTTCAGCATCTCGTCGGTCGAGGTGATCTTTTCGGCCTGTAAAACATCCCCATCCTGAACAACAGGAGCCTGCGGGCTGCCACCATCAATCACAATAATCTTGTTACCTATTAAACCGTCGCTGCCAATGTGTACGCCCGCATTGCGGTGTACATATTGCTGAGAAGTTTCGTCAATACTCATACGTACATCAACCTGCGCCGGGCCAATAAAATGTATTTTGCTGATGCTGCCCACCTTTACACCCGAAAACCAAACGCTGTTTCCTGTTTTTAAGCCTGATACATCATCAAACACTGCGCTGATGTGAATACTTTTTGCAAAGGTTTTTGACTGGTTTCCCAAGGTGAAAACGCCAACAATAAATACGACCAATCCGAGGGCTAAAAACAGCCCTACAATTATTGCGCGTTTGTTTTCTGTTGAATCCATATATTTTATTGTAAATCTATCGTATAAAATTGTAATCAAAAAATGGTTTTACCCGTGCGTCTGTCGTGTCAAAAACCTCATCAAAATTGCCCTGGCGCTGAAACTGGCCGTCAAGCAGCATGGCTATGCGGTCGCCGGTTTGTTTGGCACAGGTCAAATCGTGCGTAATAATGATTGACGAGGTATTATAACGTTCCTGTACCTCTTTGATGAGCTCGTTAATTTCAATACAGGTTATGGGGTCAAGCCCGGCTGTAGGCTCATCATATAACATAATTTCGGGGTTCAGTATAAGTGTACGGGCAATACCTATCCGTTTGCGCTGCCCGCCCGAAAGCTCAGACGGCATCTGGTTAATGGTTTGGCTCAGGCCAACAGCTTCCAGCACTGTTTCAACTGCCGCGTCAATTTCTTTACGGGTTATGCCTTTACGGTTACGTACCAGCGGGAATTCCAGGTTTTTACGCACCGTCATACTATCATACAAAGCGCTGTTTTGAAACGAGAAACCTATGCGTATGCGCAGCTCCTGCAATTGCCTGTCGGTTATTTTATTAATATCCTGGCCCAGCACTTCAACGTGACCCTTATCAGCAGTTAACAGGCCCGATATGATCTTTATTAATACAGATTTGCCCGTACCCGAACGGCCCAGCACCACCAGGTTTTCGCCCTGGTAAAGTTCCAGATCAATACCGCGCAGCACGTGATAATCATCAAAAGATTTTTGTAATCCTTTAATGGTTATCACCGCGTTGTTATGATCTATAGGTGTCTTTGCCTTCTTCATATATTAGCGAAACCAGCTGGTAATTTGTACAATAACTATCTCTTCAATAAATATTAAAAACATGGCTGTTACAACGGCACCGTTCGCGGCTTTACCCACGCCCTCAGTACCTTTGGTTGAGTAATACCCCTGGTAACTCCCTACAATACCTATAGTAAAACCAAATACAATAGCTTTTATCAGCGAAGCAACAAAATCAACAAAGGTTAAGGGATCAAAAACCTGCTGCATGTAAGTGCTGTAGCTGGTACCTTCGTTAGTAGCTACGTTTACGTATCCGCCTAAAATTCCTATCAAGCCGGTATAAGTTGCTAAAATAGGAATGGTTAAGGTAGTAGCCAATACACGGGTACACACCAAAAATTTAAAGGGTTTGGTGCCCGATACCTCCATGGCGTCTATCTGCTCGGTTACCCGCATAGAGCCTAACTCGGCACCTATGCTTGAGCCTACTTTACCCGCAGCTATCAGTGCGGTAACCAATGGCGCCAACGCCCGCATAATGGCTATTGATACCAGCGACGGCAGCCATGACGTAGCGCCAAACTGACCCAGCGATGGGCGCGACTGCTTGGTAAATATCAGCCCGACAATAAAACCGGTTAATGATATCAGTGTAAATGAACGTACACCTACCTCATAGCATTGCCTTACAATTTCTTTAAACTCAAAAGGAGGAACGAAAGCCTCCTTGAAAAAACGGAGAATAAATTTATTGATGTTGAAAAGGCTTATAAAAAAAGAGGTAATTCTTTTTCGGGGTTTGGCCTTTTTGGGTGGTGTAACAGTTATCGTGTTTTCGGTATCCATTAATTGTGGCAAAGGTATTACTTTACAAGTTAAATATTTGACTATATTCTACAAAAAGTTAATAACCTTTGTTTGATATGCCTCATAAATAACTTACAACCGTGGCAAAGTTACGCTTGTTTGTGTTACGATAAAGTCAAATAATATTTATCTGATTTTGCAAAACGGCGAGTACTCACCCGGTCAGCGCTTTGCTAGACCACCCTCTCTTCCGCAAGCGGTAAAGAGGGTTGAAATGAATTACCCTCTTTACCGCTTGCGGAAGAGAGGGTGGTCTAGGTAATCGTGTTTCATTTTTCTAAAACCATTCCGCACCTCATTCCTTTTAATAAAAACAAATCACATGAACGCTTATCAACAAAAATGGGTAGATGTTTTACGCAGTGCCAACCTGCACGGCTGGGAAATTAAACCGGTAGATAATGATATTTATATCGAAATGCCATCGGTAACCGATCTGAAACTGATCCGGGATAATTTACCGATGACGCTGGCGGCTATGTCGTTAGATATAGACCTACATAAAACGCGCCTTAAGTTCCATTTTCATAACGGGCACGAAAACTTTGAGTACGTTTTAAACCCGAGCGAAGAGGACCTTACCGAAGAATAAGTATTAGCAATCGCCGCCCGGTTCGCAGCTATCACCTTCAATGGTATCTAATTTAAGCTGCTGGCTGGCTGATGTCCACTCATCATATGCTTTTTCAATGGTTTGTAAAAACACCGGGGTAGCCTGCGCGCCCGATACACCGTATTTATTATCCAGCACAAAAAACGGAACGCCATGAATACCCAGGCGTTGTGCCTGGTTAATATCATGTTTTACATCATCGGCATATTTGCCGGTTGCCAGGGTTTGTTCAACTTCGGTTTTGTCCAAACCAATTTCAGTTCCTAACCCGGCTAAAATATCGTGGTCGGCAATGTTTTTGCCTTCGGTAAAGTAGGCTTTAAATAGTGCTTCTTCGGCTTTATCACCTAAACCATGATGTTTGGCCAGATGAGCAAAACGATGCGCGTCGAAGCTGTTGGCCACAACCGCCTTGTCAAAATCATAAGCTAACCCAACTTCGGCAGCCATTTGGGTTACGTGGTCGTTCATTTGTTTGGCGTGGTCAAGCGGCCAGCCTTTTATATCGGCTAAATACTGGTTGATATTCAGCGTAGGGTCAGTAACCAAATCAGGGTTAAGCTGAAAGCTTTTCCACTCTATTTCTACATCGTCTTTATGTTCAAATTGCTGCAAAGCATCCTCAAACCTGCGTTTGCCGATATAGCAAAACGGGCACATCACATCCGACCAAATTTGTACTTTCATAACACACGTCTTTAAAATATAAAGGTAGTTTAATGCTGTTTTATAAAAGTAAACGCAACGTCAAATAACTCACCCCGACATCGCTACGCTCCTCGGCCCTCTCTTCGCTGCACGGAAAGAGGGTTGTTAAAAGCCCCTCTCTATTGGAGAGGGGTTTGGGAAGAGGTCTATCTAAAATTATATTTCAACACTGTCCCGGCATAAAAATTTATACCCGGCGATGGGTTATAAAATGTAGGCGGGTTGCTGCTGGCATCGGCATTAAAGTTTATCCATGACGAGTATTTAGCGTTTAGCAGGTTATTTACACCCGCAAATACATCTATGCTAAATTGGTTCAACAGTACCCGGTAACCTATTTTTGAAGCTAATAAGGTGTATGCTTTTTGATAATAGGTGTTCTTATCGTTTATCGGTGTTTTGTCGATGTAGTTTAAAACGGCATTAAAATAAATGCCCGGCCTGGTTTCCAGGTCAACGCCCGCATTAAACATGTTAGGTGCTACGCCGGTCAGTTTTTTATTGCTGTTATCAGTTTTGATGATGGTATTGGTGGCACTGTTAAATGATTCTTCCAAGTAATTTTTAAAACGATAATCGCTGTAGGCATAGCTTATCCAGGGCTTTAACAAAGTAATTCCCTTATCGCTGTTATGGATGGCGTAATAATGCAGCGATAATTCCAACCCTTTTTGATCTGTTGAGCCGGTATTGCGATAATTGGCCCTGCCATTTGCAAGGTAATAAGGAAGTATGGTATTATCCAGGTTCATCTGGTAAACAGAAGCGTCAAATATCAGCGACTCATTAAACACTGTCCCTCTCATCCCTATTTCATAATTTATGCCTTTTTCGGGTTTCAGATCTTTATTAAAAGTACCATCGCCATTATTTACTTCGGATAGGGTTGGCGGCGAAAACCCGTAACTGATACTGGCATGCGCGGCCACATTTTTATTGAATGTTTTAACCAGTGCCAAACGTGGCGAAACGGTAGATGAAAAGTTAACCACCCCTGTATAATTATTATGCGTAGTGCTTTGTGGCACCAGGTCGGTTACGTTGTATGATAAGTTGTTGATGCTGCTGCCCAGTGTAAGCAGCAATGCTGCAGGCAAATCAAACTCAGCCTGTGCAAACAACACATTTGAACGGGAGGTGATCTGGTTACTGCTTTGCAACGCGCCGGTTTCGGGCCAGGTGCCGGGTACATCATTCACAATATTATAGGTGCCATTCAGCAGGTTTTCAATTTGCAGCTCATCGCCCACAATAAACCGGCTTTGTATGCTGCCAAGTTTCGGCGAAAAACTAAACCGTGTACGCCCGCCATAGCCGCCCGTTGATGATTTTAAATAACCGTTATAATAAATACTTTGCCCGTAAGGATGATTCAGCGTCTGATCATCGAGGTAAATGCTGGTGGTGTTGGCAAGTACGTTATTAAAACGATATTCCTGCGCTATACCGGCAACGGTGTAAGTGTATTTGTTGACACCTATTTTATTGTCAATGGTGTACTGCACGGCTTTTTTGGGTGTGTTCATGGCCCAGGTGCTGTCCACACTTCCGGCAATGCCAAAGTTGCCCTCGTCATGATTTGCTATTATGGTAATGGTGCGTTTTGTGCCATCATAAAACTGACCGAAAACGTTGATCGCGTCCTTATTGCTCCACTCATTTTGGCGATAACCGCTGTAGGTTTGATGCACATAATTTGCTGATAAATTGAAAGCACTGCTGCTGGTTTTATACGTCAGGCTCGACCGTGCCAAACCAAACGAGCCCCCGGTAAAACCTGCTGTAAAACTGTTCTCATCAAACTTAGGTTTGTCATTTTTGAGCAGGATAACACCACCGGTGCCCGCGCCATAAATACTGCCTGCCGGGCCCTTGATGATCTCGATGCTGCCTATCTGCGCCGGGTCGAAACTTAAGGAGTGCGATGCCGAATTATCGGGCGATGTAAGTGGTATATCATTCCAGTATAGCTTAATATTGCGCAAACCATAAGGGTCACGCAGCGCGCTCCCACGAAGCGATATTTTAAAATCGCCGGGGGCTTCTTCTTCCATTTTTACGCCTGCAATGGTGTTTAGCACCGGCAATAAGCTCATTTGGTTGTTACGTTGAATATCCTTCGCGGTTAGTACAGCAACTGCACCTGCTGTTTGCAGCAAATTATGGTTGCCTTCATAACCTGTAACGGTTACGGTATTTAAATTAACCGCGCTTACCGTAAGCGGAATATTCATAAACCGGGCAACGGAGTCTGTTTTGATTAGCCGTGTTTCATAACCCATAAATGATACAGTTACTGAAGCAACAACAGTAGGAGAGGCAATACTAAACGTACCATTGGCACCGCTTTGTATGCTGTTAGCCGTGCCGGTAATAGTAATGGTTGCACCTTGTATAGCCGCGCCACTTTCTTTATCGGTTATCTTTCCTTTAATGATTTGCTGGGCCTTTACCTGCAGGGATAAAAGCACCAGCCCGAACAATAAAATTATATTTTTCATCAGGTTTAGTGCTTGGTGGTACATTCGGCCAGCATAACGTGAAAAGTTTTATGCGTTTTGTCGGCCAGTTGTTGCAGGTCCTTATCCGGTTTGCCTGCTTTAACGGCGGCGTTCGTTTCGGTACATTCTTTTACCAGCTCGTCGAGGTCGGTTTTTATTTTAGGTGAGGTAATTTCTGTTGGGATAGTTGATTTTTGCCATTGCAGGGCGTCGGTCAATAATTGCTCGCTATTTTGTTTTAACGGCTGCAAATCGCCGGCTATGGCAGTATGTAATGTTTTGTTGGATAGGTCATGAAAAGTGTCCATTTCTTTCCATTCAATTTTTTGCGCGTGCGCGGCCAGGGTAAACAACAGGGTTGTTATCAGGATATATAGAGATTTCATCAGTTTAAAAAGTAAAAATCAGCAGGCCAACCGCTACGACGTAACATAGCCGTATAGGTTATCCTTAAAAAAATTAAAAAAACACAAGGGAGGACATTATTGCGAATACAATAATACCGGGAATGGATTATGCCTGCCGCGGGGGCTGAAACAAAGCTGACTTGGTTACTGATGGCTCAGTTAACAAGTATGGCGTACTGATATGCTGTAATAGCTGGGTATAAAATTGAAAGGTGGTATTTGAAGCAAAGAATACTTCCTGGAAAAGATTTTTTTGCGTTTGGCGCTCTTCGTTCTTTTCGTTTTCCTGTACCTGCTTAATTTTTTTCATGAAATAGCAATGCCCGTTACAATGCAGCCAGGGTTTATCGCGGTTTTCGCAAAGTTTTGAGGTGATATAATTTTTGTTCATTTCAAAACCCGCGTACACAACATACCGCGAACAGTTGGCCGAAACCAGCGAAATCAATAAAATAATGGCAGTAATGCGATTCAGCATATGGCGGCAAAGGTAGATGCTGAGCGGTAGAAAAGCAATAGGAAAATGGTTTTATTGCTCATTGTCATTTCATGGAGAGGAGTTATTCTTATGAACGAAGTGCAGAAATCTTATACATCATGCAATAAGCAGGGCGTATAAGATTTCTCTCTTCGCTCTAATGACAATAGTGTCGAATTATTGATCGGCGCGTAAAAGCTTAAGGTGTAGCTTTTGGCCGTTAAAGTCAGAATTGATCACGGTTGAATCGCCGTAGTATTTACCGGCATTGGTTATGGTGGTTCCGTTAACATCCAGTTTAAATGTAAAATCGGCACCGCTTATTTTACCGTCATAAATAGCAATATCGCCTTGTGATGAAGTAACGTTGCCGCTTAGCTTTTCGCCGTCAACTTTAAAAACATAGGTTAGCGGCAATTCGTTGCCATCGCCTAATACTAATGAACCTTTCCATTTGCCCGACAGGTCAGCAAATATGGCTGCGAAACAAACAATGGTACTGCATATCAGTAATGCGGTCGTTAAAAATTTTCTTTTCATAATCGGATTTTATATTTTATCTAAAATAACACTTTTTAGGTTAATAAATTAATAAGCAGTTATTAAGGAATATTATAGTAGTAAATAGGTGAGTAAACACCTTCGCTGGTAGTGTAGTAGCCTTTACTGTCAATTGAAAACCCAATAGCTTCACCTTGCCTTTCGGCTTCGTATTTCGGGGTTTGTGGTTTGTTTTTCATGGTTTGCCATACGTGCTCTTTACCGTTTCGTTTCCAGTAATACACATGGTCATAGCTCTTCAATAATATCTGGCTGCCATCTTTTGATATATCTCCGGCCGTTATCCATTTAAAAGGCTTGATCCCCTCAAAAAATAACTTGGTGCGTAAGGTCATGGTAACCGTATCATTAGTTTTATAGATCAATGGGGTGGTATACAAGCCAACCGTATCGCGCCTTTTTGAAACCACGCAGATCAGTTTTTCAACCGGATCGATCATCAATGTTTCTGCATCTTTTGGCCCGTCGGGATATTTCAGGTGGATAGGCACCGCGGCAGCATTCATTGAACCACCTTTTACCCAGGCCTGCTGTTCGGCAATACGGTATACGGTGATGCAATTCCGCATCGAAACATTATCACCTATATCGCCCATGTATACATAGCTTTTTTTATTCACGGGACCAGGGCCTACGGCTATATCCTCACAATCAGAAACGCCGAGCTTCTCGCTTTTATCACCGTTAAAGTAAATGGTGGTAATTAATTTACCATCAGGGTTTATAGCAAAAAAACGACTGGTATCGCCGCTGTCATTGTGTACGTAGTAAATATTGGGGAGAATGCCCGATGCCGCTATTCCCGATATTTCGTCCATCTCTTTAACCTGTAAATGACCTGTAATGGTGATCTGCCCGGCAATGTACCGGTGCCTGGCAAACGCCCCAAAAAACAGGATGAATATAACAGGGATGAGGATATTTAACTTTTTTTTACGGCTCATTCGGCGTACCCGGAGTTTTTGCAAAATTACTCAAATTGTGTCACACAAAAAAAGGGCCTCATTTGGCCCCTTTTTGATAAATATTTAATGTGCCGTCATTTCCGCATCAGGCTTTGATACATCGGTAAGTGCAACTTTACCTCTTTCTTTTCTCAGAATACGGTTAAACAAGGAAATCTCTTTATCAAACAAAAACTGGAAAAATAATTTGGTCCATGATTTATGGTAAAACAGGGTATCATAATATTCGGGCGCTGTTTTCTTTATCTCCGGTAATTTGTTCCAGGGGATAGAAGGGAAGTCATGATGCTCATTATGGAAGCCCACGTTAAACGCAACCACATTTAAACCGCCATAATAGCTATAAGTTTCCTGCTCAACACTATGGGTTAAATAATGCTCTTGTACCCAGCGTGCTCCCAGTGGGTGCAAGCCAACAGAAAATGAAAAGCTCAGCAATAAATAAGCTAACGAGTGCCAGCCTAAAAAGTACCAGATAGCTACGGTAAAGGCCGCGTTAGCTAAAAAGTTCAACACAATCCAGATATCGAAAGTTTGTATCTCCCTTAATCTTGATAAGCGGAATATCTGGAAAAACGGGTAAAACAACAACCACAAAGCTTTACCTAAAAACGAGTTGTTGATAAGCTTTGCTTCCCATTTGTTGGGCAGGTCGGCATCCAGCTCATGCACACCCTGAAACGAGTGGTGTTTAATGTGGTAACGCTCGAACGATATAGAACTTGGAAATATTTGCGGCAT
>DATJJI010000013.1:0-33716 GCA_035492275.1 Mucilaginibacter sp. | reverse complement strand
TATCGATTATAAAAACAGCAAACTCTATATAGAGTAATCACTTCTTTGCCAAAGTGTATTCTCCCCAAAAATCGGTGATGGCAGAAAGCTTTGACTGAAATGCATCCATCGACTCCTGAAACTTTTGTGTAACTGCCGGGTCGGTTCCGGGTGAGGGTATAAGAGTCATTTGTGGTGGGTTTCCGCCATTAACCTGTAAATGATAAGTAAATTGCGTTAAATCACCATTTTGTGATAGGTATTTTAATGGAATAGCCAATTCGCAGTTATAAGCTTTCTTAATATCGAACCTGCCACATGCCTTAATGCCGTATTCATTGTAAACAGATAAGGTATCCATATCTTTAACCCCTTTTACCAAAATCCATTTAGCTTTTTGTTCAATATTTTTATTATTACGCTTCATCACAGAATCGGCAGCCCGGGCAGAAGTGTCAGGTATAACTCCCTTCTTTCCTCTTAAATTAATAAAAATGGCATTTTTGCGCTCAATTACCGGATAGGTAACACTTACATTGTTTTTGGCATCCTTTGATTGCTGAATAGTAAGTGTTATGCCACCGCCAATTATACGGTTTATCACGTCATTATCTGTGGCCTGTATTACCAGGTAAAGGTTTTTGTCGTCATTAGCCATGGTGTACAGCAGGTCGGTAGCGTGATTGCTGGCCTCAAACTTATTATCCCATTCTGCGATCGCTCCGTCAATCTTTACCTTATCAGGTGCCCATACGCTGCTTTTTTGAATGGCCGGCAGTTTTTGGCCAAATGCCATAATGGTGTTCAATACTAAGGCGAACAGCAATATTATTTTAATGATTTTTAGTTTTTTCATGATAAGAATAGCAGGTTAATTGCATCACTAATTTATAACTAAATATTTAGTAATACAATTTCTTACCACATTTTTATTAAAACTGCCCGCGTATTTTTTTGTAGATATCCTTGTCATACAACTCCCGTAAAGCAGTGTGGGTTTGTTGCGTTAACTGCGGCAATGCCGATGCTGCTACATTGCTATATACCTGCGCTACTTTCGATGCTCCGGGAATAACGGTGGTTATTTCGGGATGATCCAGTATCCAACGGATGGACCATTGCGCCATGCGTTCATCAGGCAGCAGGTTTTTTATTTGGGCGGATAGTTTAACACCTTCTTTAAAGTCGATACCTGAAAAAGTTTCGCCGGCATTAAATTTTTCACCGTTGGCATTATAGTTTCTATGATCATTTTCGGCAAAATGGGTTTCCTCATTAAAACGGCCGGTTAACAAACCACTGGCTAAAGGTACGCGCACAATAATGGCCACGCCTTTTTCTTTGGCTTTGGCAAATACCTCGCCGGCCACATGCTGCCTGAACAGGTTAAATATAATTTGCAATGATGCTAACCCCTCCTGCTCCAAACACATTAAAGCTTCTTCGGATGTTTCTACACTCGCACCAAAATGTTTGATTAATCCCTCCTGCTGCAATTTGCGCAGATGATCGAACACTTTACCCGCCCGCATCTCTTCTGTAGGGATGCAATGCAGCTGTTCTAAAAAAAGTTGCGGTATTTCCAGGTGTTTTAATGAGTCCTCGGTTTGGCGCTTCATGGCATCGTAAGTAAAATTTTGCGGCCAGCCATTAGGCGCATCACCACGACGACCTAATTTGGTAGCCACATATATTTCGCCCGAAACCGTCTTTAAAAACTTCCCGATCACCTGCTCGCTTACACCCATACCGTATACATCGGCCGTGTCAATAAAATTGCCACCGGCATCGGTGTAGGCTTTTAAAATCCCGAAGGCTTGCTCATCGTTTACATTACCCCAATCGGCACTGCCTAATTGCCAGGTACCTAAACCAACTTCGGCTATCGGTGTACCTTTAAAATTTCTGTATTTCATGTTGATAGATGTTATATATAATTTGCGATTACTCACCCGGTCTTTGCTTCGCTCGACCCCCTCTCTTCGCCTTTGGCGCAAAGAGGGATTTTTAAAAGCCTCCTCTCCTTTGGAGAGGGCTGGGTAAGGCCTACACCATCGGCTTTGCCATTTCTTTACTCAAAACATCCAATACCTCTGGCGTTACATTCCCAAAAAACGACACGCCTGACGCGCCATTTTTTAAAGCGACGCGGATGCCCTCGGCAACTTCATCATTGCTTTTAAAATCCTGCAGGTATAACCCGGCGTATAGCGGGAATGAGCCTGCCAAAAAGTGGATACCCTCGGCAACGGCATCGCCTATCCAGCTTACTTTTTCTTTGTAGAAACCGTGATAGGTCATGGGGCAAATGCCATCCAGTTTCCAGTTTGTCCAGTCTTGCCGCACATTACGCCGGGCAACTTCCGGGGTAGGGAACACAGAAGCCGTAATTAATTTTTTATGCTGATGCGCTACGGCCGAAAGACTATTTACAATGCGGGTAATATTATTGTATCGGAAAAGCCGCCATGATAAGCTGGCTTCGGGGTATTGTACGGTTGTAATATCGGTTCCGTATTGCTCTTTGAATTTGGCTTTGCAAACATCGCAGTAGCAATAATCATATTCGGGCAGTTCTTTGGTTTGCTCAATGTTGTAATTGCTCCACAGGTTTACGGGGAGTATCACATCGCAATAGCGCACATAATCCAGGTGTATGCCGTCCACATAATCCTTATCCAGCGTATCGTTTACATATTTTTCAAGATACTGCTGCACCTCATCGCGCGAGGGGCACAGCCAGCGGTAATAATTTACATAAGGGGGTTTATCGGCACATGAGTCGCCTTTGCGGTTTTTGGCGTACCACTCGGGGTGGGTAGCTACCAGGTCGGGCCAGTTCATGGTCCATATCCAGCGGTGCGCTTCAAGGCCCTGTGCCTTTGCCGCGCGAAAGTGCTTTTCGCTGTCATACTCAAAAAACAGCCCGGTTATACCGGCCGCTTTATAGCCGGCGTAGCGGGTGGCAAGCGCGTCGTCTTTATCGCGCTGGTTGGGCCTTATCCATACCCAGTTTTTATGTTTTTGTTTATGCTTTTTAAATAACTCTTCTTTGGCCGAAACAGTGAGGGGCAGCTGCGCGGCGGCGCCCATTAGCAAGCCGGCCTTTAAAAATTCTCGCTTATTCATAGGGGTATTGGTTGTGGTTAGCTATTTGACAGCTCAATTATACGATCAAATTCCTCAGGCTTTAAACCGGTCACAGAAATACGCCCTAACCTTACCAATTGAATGCCTTCGAGCTTGCTATCCGCTTTTATTTGCGCCAGCGTAACCGGTTTCTTCAGCACCTCAACTGGTGCCAGATCAACCACTACCCAGTTTGTATCGGTTGTAGTAGGGTCCTGGTACGATTCTTTTACCACTTTGGCTATGCCTACCACTTCTTTACCTTCGTTACTGTGATAAAACAGCACCAGGTCGCCCTCCTTCATTTCGCGCAGGTTATTGCGTGCCTGGTAATTGCGTACGCCATCCCAAAAGGTACGGCCATCGTTATTAAATTTTTCCCAACTGTATTTTTCGGGTTCTGATTTTACAAGCCAATATTGCATTGAAGTATGTATTTTTTGATGCTAAGGTAAATTATAAAGTTGATAAATACTGGTGCACCTGCGCTACCGCCATGGCGCCTTCGCCAACAGCCGAGGCTACCCTTTTGATGGAGCCAAAGCGCACATCGCCAACGGCAAATAAACCGGGCACGCTGGTCTCTAAGTTATAGGGTAAGCGGTCTAAAGACCAAACATCTTTATAACCTTGATGAGTAAGCAGGTCGCTGCCGGTAATCAGGTAACCGCTTTGGCAGCGTACCACTTTGCTGCCAATGGCCCAATCAGTATTAGGGTCGCCGCCAATGCAGATAAACAGCTTTTGGGTATCATACCATTTTTCGGTGTTATCCTTACTGTTGGTGATATTGATGTGTTGCAATTCGCTATCGCCATCCAGTTCTGTTACCTGTGAATTATACAGGATCTCAATATTTTTTATCCCCGCAATGCGCCGTACCAAATAATCGGAAAGTGTAACTGATAAACTGCTCCGACGGATAACCATATATACCTTACGTGCAAAGCCCGAAAAATATACCGCCGCCTGCCCGGCCATGTTACCGCCGCCAACAATAAAAATATCTTTATCGCAGCAATAATTGGCCTCGCTTGCGCCCGCGCCGTAGTAAACGCCTTTGTGAAAAAATCGTTCTTCGCCAGGCAATTGTAATCTTGAATATTCAACCCCAGTGGCGCAGATGTTGGCTTTTGATACCACGGTTTCGCCGCTTTTCAAGCCAACAATGATGCGTTTATCTTCAAACTTAGCTTTTACACCTTCCCTTAACAATAAGATCTCGGCACCAAATTTTAAGGCTTGCTGCCTTGCGCGTTCGGCCAGCTCAGCTCCTGAAATACCTTCGGGAAAACCCATGTAGTTCTCGATCATGGAGCTTGTTCCTGCCTGCCCGCCAACTGCTTCCTTTTCAACCAAAATGGTTTTTAAACCTTCGGATGCAGCATAAACCGCCGCGCTAAGTCCTGCGGGACCCGCACCGTATATAGAAAGGTCGTATTCTTCATAGCTTGGTTTATTAATCCAGCCCAGGTGTGAGGCCAGGTCCTCTAAAGTAGGGTTATGTACCAGTTTACCATCCGGAAATTCAATAGCCAGCTTATCATCAAACTGGTCGCTGTCGGTTGGGCGGTTCTCTATAAGCAGCGCCTTATCATTCGTATCTATCACATCATAATCAACCACGCTCCGCTTTAAAAAATCGCGGATGGGGTACATTTCAGACGAGTCGGGATTGCCGTAAAGTTTTAGTTTGTTCATCAGGGTGAGCTATTGTGCTAAGATAAAAAATGATGGATAATTATCATAGTCATTCCTATCCCGAATGCAGGTAATTAATGCAATATCTTAAACATCAGCTCCTTCATCAGCCCGCCATGATCGGTGTTTGATTCAACACCCTTGCTTTTCACGTCATACTCGCGCAGGTAACTGATGATCTGCATGGTTTTCCCGTACGGATAACTGCGCGCGGCCTGCTCATAATCCTTCACAAAAAACGGGCTAACGCCCAGCTCGCGCGCCAGGTTTTGCTGCGATTTATCCCTTACATAATGATACACCAGCACTTTGGTGAAAAAATTATTCAGGTTGCCCAATATCAGTACAATAGGGTTTGATTTAGGGTTAGCTTCAAAGTAATTAATGATCTGGTTCACCTTCAGCGCATCCCTGCGGCCCAGGGCGGTTTGCAGCTCAAATACATTATATTCTTTGCTTATGCCGATGTTGTCCTGGATATGTTTTAAAGTGATCTCCTGCCCGGCAGCTATATTCAGCATCAGCTTGTCCAGTTCGTTAACTATCTTCGACAGGTCATTACCCAAATATTCAGCCAGCATCAATGAAGCCTGTTGCTGAACGCGATAGCCTTTTTCGGTGAGGTAGCCCTCAATCCATGCCGGGATTTTGCTGTCATACAAAGCCGCCGATTCAAAAACCAGCCCGTTCTTTTCAATGGCTTTGTAGGTTTTCTTCCGTTTATCAAACTTGCCGTATTTATAACAGAACACCAGTATAGTGCTGGGCAGAGGATTTTCCAGGTAGCTCAGCAGCGGATTGATACTTTTTTTGTCGTCGCTGTCGCTGCCCCATTTCATTTCCTGCGCTTCTTTTACCAGCACTACCTGGTAATCGGCCATCATGGGGTAGCGTTTGGCGGCGTTGAGTACGGTCATTACGTCGGTATCCTTGCCATACAGCACGGTTTGGTTAAAACCTTTCTCTGCTTCTGATAGTAATTTGTGTTCAACAAAACTGCCCACCAGGTCAATGAAATAAGGTTCATCGCCATGTAAAAGGTAAAGCGGTTTGTATTTACGGTTCTTAAGATCCTTTAAAATTTCAGCAGCGGTCATGTGAAGTCAAAAGTAAAAATTCAAAAGGATAAAATACCTGTCATTTCGAACGATAGTGAGAAATCTATACATTGCATAATCAGCCATGTATAGATTTCTCTCTTCGTTCCTCGTTCGAAATGACAATTATGATAGGACAGGCCGTTTTTAATTTTGAATTTTTACTTTTGAATTAACTTATGCTGCAAGCGCTCAACCTTCCTCCCTACCCTTTTAAAATAACCGACGAGGACGGGCAGCTCAGCTTGTTTGACGAGATCAGGAAACGGAACATCATTCTCACTCCCGAGGAATGGGTACGGCAACATTTTGTGCAATATCTTATCCGCCAAAAAAAATACCCAAAGGCCTTGTTGAAATTAGAGGGCGGCCATAAGCTGTACGGCAAGGCCAAACGGTCGGATATTATCGCGTTCAACTCGGCAGGCGAAAAGGTTTTATTGATAGAGTGTAAAGCGCCTTCGGTCAGGATCGACCAAAAAGTGTTCGATCAGATAGCCCGTTATAACATTGTACATAAAATAGCTTTACTGGCGGTTACCAATGGCTTGCAGCACTACTATTGCCGCATAGATTTTGAAAAACAAAGCTATACGTTTATTGAAGAATTGCCCGACTACCTGAACATTTAAACCTCGGTAGTTACCAGGTTCTGTATTTTTTCGAACAGCTCATCCGGTTTAAAGGGCTTTGATACATAATCATTCATGCCGGCTTCATATACCTGGTCGCGGATGTCAAACAGTGCCGATGCGGTTAAGGCAATGATGGGTATACCCGCTTTCTTAGGATCAGGCATTTTACGTATCTCGATAGTGGCGTCAAAGCCGTTCATTACCGGCATTTGAAGGTCCATCAAAATAATATCAAAGTTGCCGTATTGCACCAGTTCAACGGCGCGTTCGCCATTTTCGGCAATTGATGGGTTAATGTTCCATTTTGAAAGCAGCTTTTTCATCAGCATTACGTTAACCGGGTTATCCTCGGCAATCAGCATCCGCACATTGCGTAACGACTGGCTGTTTTCGACGGTAGGCTGATGTACCGGCTGGCCCGGTGTTGGCGCGACAACCGGTTCGGTCGATACCGGAAATTCCATGTTAAATGAAAATTCCGACCCTTCGCCCGGCTTACTTATTACCTGTATTTTTAAACCCTGCAGCTCTAACAAACGCTTCACAATGGCAAGGCCCAAACCTGTGCCGCCATACTGCCGGGTTGTACTTACTGATTCTTGTATAAAAGGTTCAAAAATAACCCCCATGTTTTCTTCTTCAATACCAATTCCGGTATCTTTTACGGTAAACTTTACCGTAACCGTATTATGCCTGTCTTCAACACATTTGGCCCTTACCCAGATATTGCCCGTAGGCGTAAATTTGATAGCGTTGCTTATCAGGTTAAATATGATCTGCGCTATACGGGTGGGGTCGCCAAATACCAGTTTATTACTCAGCGAGTTATCCATCTCCAGTTTAAAAACCAAGCCTTTTTGCTGTGCAACCAGGGTTTGCCCCCCGCATATGTTTTGCATCAGCTCGGCCAAATTAAACTTGATGTTTTCAAAAACTAACTTGCCCGATTCTATTTTATTAAAATCGAGCACATCATTAACGATGGACAGCAGGTTACCTGCCGAAAACTTCAATACTTCCAGGTTTTCTTTCTGATCAGGACGTGGGCTGCCCGTTATCAACAGGTTACTCATACCAATAACCGCATTTAACGGCGTTCGTATCTCATGCGACATGGTAGACAAAAACTCTGTTTTAGCTACCGACGATTTTTGCGCTTTCTCAATGGCCAATTCAAATTCAGATGCCATGCCCTTTTGCTTATTACTGGTTTCGCGCAACTCGGTAATGGTTCTGAAAAAAGCGTTGTAAAAATGGCTGTGGATAAAAATAATGAGCACAAAGCACGCGAACATGGCAATGATCGTGGTCGATTCATCTACCCGTTCGGGGCGCAGGCCAATTACGTAGCTGTTATCATATTGCAATATCAACAGGTTTAATACCGGGGCTATATTGATGAGCGCGTAAATTATCCCGATTTTTTGCCCCAGCATATAAACGCCGAACATCAGCAACATAATGATAACCTCGACACTTACAATATCCACATTTTGTATAGATAAGTATACGTCGGCTATATTCATGATAGTGCCTACTATCAATATAATATGTGCAATGCGGAGCCACCTGGGTTTGTAGGTTAAATATTTAAACAGCACAATGGTGGTAAACAACAGTATGCCCGTAGTAATGATGAGAATGGTATGGTGCTGAAAAACTACATCGACCATTAATACCACCAGCGTAAAAAACGACAAAGCCAGCCCATAATACAATAAGCGCAGGCGGGCATTGTCAAGGATCGAAAGATCATCAGACAGTATATAGCCAAGCGAAAAGTTAAAAAACCGGGGCTTATTGGTCATATTTATTAGTTAGCGTTATGCTATTATTTCAGTGTTTTAAATTAAAAATTTCCGGCTCAAAATAACCATAAAATTTTTAATTTAATATAGCATCGCTCTCTAATACAATTAGTTTGCCAATGATGACAGGCTCTCGTCTAATATCTTCAATTTTGCCTCGGCATCGGCTTTTTTTCGCTGCTCAATTTCAATAACCTCGGGCTTGGCATTGCTCATAAACCTTTCGTTTAAAAGTTTAGCGTTTACCGATTTCAGGAACCCGTTCAAATATTCCTTTTCTTTATGGATGCGCTCGGCCTCGGCTGCAGGGTCAACGTTCTCATTCAGCGGTACATAAAACTCATCTGTCGATACCAAAAAGCTGCCTGCGCCACTCACTTTATCATTCACCAAAGTAAGTTCGCTGATGTTGCCCAGCTTGGTGATAATAGCTTTATAAGTCAAATAATCAACGCCCGAATTTGATTTTACCGAAAGCGGCAAAGCCTCTTTCGGCGAAATTTGTTTAGCGTTCCGAATATTTCTGATCTGCGTTATGATTTGTTTTACCATTTCGGTATCGGCCAGCAAACGGGCATTTATTTCCCCATTAATTGGTAATTGGGCTACAATGCAGCAATCCATAGCCGTACGTTCGCCAAACAACTCATCATGCCACAGCTCTTCGGTAATGAAAGGCATAAAAGGGTGCAATACCTTCAATACATTTTCAAAGAAGGCTATGGTGCTGTTATAAGTTTCGCGATCAATAGGCTGCTGGTAAGCAGGCTTGATCATCTCCAGATACCAGGCGCAGAAATCGTCCCATACCAGTTTATAAGTAGTCATCAGGGCTTCTGATAAACGGTATTGTGCAAAGTCACCATCTATCTCAACCAGGGCCTGGTTAAAACGGCTGCCAAACCAATCAATTGCTATTTGGTTGGGGTTACTCAAATTATCATCAACCTCCCAGCCCTTTACCAGGCGGAAAGCGTTCCAAACTTTGTTAAAGAAGTTACGGCCCTGCTCGCAATAGCTTTCATCAAACATTAAATCGTTACCTGCAGGCGAGCATAAAAGCATACCTACCCTAACGCCATCGGCACCATATTTTTCAATCAGGTCCAACGGATCGGGCGAGTTACCTAATGATTTGGACATTTTGCGGCCCTGTTTATCGCGCACAATACCGGTCAAATAAACATTTCTGAAGGGCAGATCGCCCTTAAACTCGTGCCCGGCCATGATCATTCTCGCTACCCAGAAAAACAAAATTTCTGGCGCGGTAACCAGATCGTTGGTTGGATAATAATAGTTTATATCAGCATTGTCCGGGTCCTTAAATCCATCAAAAACAGATATCGGCCATAACCATGACGAGAACCAGGTATCAACCACGTCTTCATCCTGCGTTAAATCATTTACAGTGAATTTAGGGTCGATCGCTTTTGCCTGCTCAAGCGCCTCTTCAATTGTTTTGGCAATAACATATTGGCCGTTTGGCAGGTAATAAGCTGGTATTTGCTGCCCCCACCACAGTTGGCGGCTGATGTTCCAGTCGCGCACATTCTCCATCCAATGGCGGTAGGTATTGATAAATTTTTCGGGGATCAGTTTAATCTCGCCATTCAGCACATAATCCAAAGCAGGTTTAGCCATTTCGCCCATCTTGCAAAACCATTGCATAGATAGTTTTGGTTCGATAACCGCATTGGTACGCTCACTAAATCCAACCTGCGATTTATACTCTTCAACTTTATCTAACGCTCCCGCTTCTTCAAGCATTACCGCTATTTTTTTACGTGCCGCGAAACGGTCCTCGCCTATCAGTATCTGCGCCTTGTCATTCAGCGTGCCGTCGTCATTCAAAATATCAATAACGGGCAGGTTGTGGCGCTGGCCCAGTTCATAGTCATTCAGATCATGCGCCGGGGTAACTTTTAAACAGCCGGTACCAAAATCCATAGTTACGTACTCATCCAATATAACCGGTATTTCGCGGTTAATTAATGGGATGAAAACCTTTTTGCCATGCAAATGCAGGTAGCGCTCATCATTAGGGTTGATGCAAATAGCCGCATCGGCCATAATGGTTTCGGGCCTTGTAGTAGCGATAGTTAGGTAGTGAGCAGAGAGTGGTGAGTGGTGAGTAGCTAAACTCTCACTCATCATGGATAACTCATCGCTCACTACTTTATATTTTATATAATACAGCTTCTGGTTTACTTCTTTCCGGATAACTTCCTCATCGCTTACCGCGGTTTTTCCCTGCGGGTCCCAGTTCACCATGCGGATACCACGGTATATTAAGCCTTTTTTATACAAATGGATAAACGTATCGGTTACGGCCTCTGATAATTCGGGGTCCATGGTAAAACGGGTACGATCCCAATCGCATGATGCGCCGAGCTTTTTTAATTGTTCTAAAATGATGCCGCCATATTTTTCTTTCCACTCCCAGGCGTATTTTAAAAACTCGGGGCGGGTAAGGTCGGCTTTGCTGATGCCCTGCTCTTTAAGCATGGCAACTACTTTAGCCTCGGTGGCAATACTGGCATGATCGGTGCCCGGTACCCAGCAGGCATTTTTACCTTGCATGCGGGCGCGGCGTATTAACACATCCTGTATGGTATTATTGAGCATATGCCCCATATGCAAAACCCCGGTTACGTTTGGCGGTGGCATTACAATGGTGTAGGGTTCTCTTTCATCAGGCACCGATCTGAAAAAGTTATGTTGTAACCAGTAGTTATACCATTTCTCTTCAGCTTCTTTTGGCAAATATGTTTTAGCAATACTCATAAGCGCAAAAATAACGTTTTGTATTTAAAGTTTAGGGAGCCGGCTTGCCTTGCTCCATAAATTTTAGTGCGATGCATAAACATCCACTTAAAAAATATTATTATTGCATTAATTAACTGACTAATTATTTATGAAACCAAAGTTTACCAACTTGGCTGTGGGCGCTACCATTTGCCTTGTAACCAGTGCTTTTGTTATTGATAACATAAAGCCAAAACCTCCCATGAAATATATTGACAGGGCCAACATGGACCTGTCTGTAAAACCCGGCGACAATTTTTTTGAATACGCTAACGGAACGTGGCTCAAAAAGAATCCTGTTCCTGCAAAAGAAACGCGTTGGGGCAGTTTCAACATGCTGATACAGCAAAACACTGATCGTTTATTAGGCATTCTTAATGAGGTAAGCAAAACACCGGGACAACCTAAAGGAAGCTTAAAACAACGTGTAGGCGATCTGTATGCCAGTGGAATGGATACCGTTACTATCGAAAAATTAGGTTACACGCCTATTAAGCCCGATTTGGAGCGCATTGCGCGCATCAGCAGCTTACCCGGCGTTATTGACGAGGTTACTTACGAGCGCTCGCATGCCATTGCCAGCCCCTTATTTAGCTTCGGCGTTCAGCCCGACTCAAAACACCCGAATGTGAACATCGGCGGTTTTGGCCAGGGCGGTACTACTTTGGCCGATCGTGATTATTATTTAAAGAGCGATGCCCGTACCCAACGCATTCAAAACGCTTACAAAAAATACATGGTGACCCTGTTTACTTTAACAGGTACCGGCGAAGAAGCCGCAGCTAAAAAAGCGGCTACTGTTTACGCTATTGAAACCGCGCTGGCTAAAGCACAGCTAAGCCGTGTTGAGCTACGCGATCCTAACAAAACCTATAATAAATACGCGGTAAAAGATTTTGATAAGCTTACTCCGCATATGAACTGGAGCGATATCATGCCGAAAATGAAGGCAGGCGGCCAGGACAGCGTATTGGTTGAGGAGCCAAGCTTCTTTAAAACCGAAGATGCCTTACTAACCGAAACCCCATTAGCCGACTGGAAGGTTTACCTGGAATGGAACGTATTGAAAAACAGCGCGGGTTCGTTGAGCTCGCCATTTGTTAAGGCGGCATTTGCATTTAGCAGCGTAGCCAGCGGACAAAAAGTGCAGACACCGCGTAATGAGCGTATGTCGGCTTTAGTTGACCGCAGTATGGGTGAGTTATTGGGCCAGCTTTATGTAGCCAAATACTTTAAACCTGCTGCAAAAACATACATGGTTAACCTGGTGAACAACATGAAAGTGACCCTGGGCGAGCGCATTAAACGCCTTGACTGGATGAGCCAGGAAACGAAAGACCGCGCGCTTAAAAAACTGGCGGCGTTCAATGTAAAAATTGGCTATCCTGATAAATGGAACGAGTACAAAGGCTTGGTTATTGAGCGCCATGATTACTTTGGCAACCTGAAGCGTGTTGAGCAATGGCGCTATAACTACAATGTTAGTCAGTTAGGCAAACCTGTAGATAAAAAACGCTTTAACATGACCGCTCCTACGGTTAACGCCAACTACAGCCCAACCAAAAATGAGATCACTTTCCCAGCGGGTATTTTGCAGTTCCCGTTCTTTGATTTTAACGCGGATGACGCGGTTAACTATGGCGGTATCGCTGCTGTAATTGGCCACGAAATGACCCACGGTTTTGATGACCAGGGCCGCCAGTTTGATGCCGATGGTTCATTACATGACTGGTGGACAAAGGCTGACGCCGATAAATTTAAAGTACGTGCCGATATGGTGGTAAACCAATATAACGCCTTTACGGTTGATGATACCATCCATGTAAACGGCCGTTTAACATTAGGTGAAAACCTGGCCGATCTGGGCGGATTAAACACCGCTTACGAAGCATTCAAGAAAACACCGGAAGGCCACTCGACCAAAAAAATTGACGGATTGACTCCTGATCAGCGTTTCTTCTTGTCATGGGCGCAGGTATGGCGTTCATCACAATTGCCTGATGCTGCTGCACAGCGTATTTTAACCGATCCGCACTCGCCAGAGCAATACCGTGCCAACGCGCCTATCACTAACATCGACGCGTGGTACAAAGCCTTTGATGTGAAGCCCGGCGATAAAATGTACAAAAAACCTGAAGACAGGATAAAAGTTTGGTAGAAACTGATTTCAATTCAAAAAGATGAAAATAAATTTTAAAAATATAGCGCTTGCAGGTACGGTTTGCCTTATAACCAGCGCCTTTGTTATTGATGGGCCTAAACCTAAGCGTAAATACATTGACCCGGCCAATATGGACCAATCTGTAAAACCGGGCGATGATTTTTACCAGTATGCTAACGGCCACTGGCTAAAAACTAACAAAATACCGGCTAAGCAAAGCGACTGGGGCGGCTTTAGTATGTTACAGGAAGACAACACCCATAAACTGGAAAACCTGTTAGCAGCCATAAGCGATACCAAAGGCCAGCCGAAAGGCAGCCTGAAACAACGTGTTGGCGACCTCTACATCAGCGGAATGGACAGCCTGGCTATTGAAAAACGTGGTTATGAACCTATTAAAGAAGACCTGGCCCGTGTGGATAAAATAGCCGACGTAAAAGGTGTAATTACCGAAGTAGCCTATGCCCGTACCAACGGCCGAGGCGGTACGCTTTTTGGTTTTGGCATTGGCCAGGATTCAAAAAATGTATCCAAATACATTGTAAATTTTGCGCAAGGCGGATTAACCCTGCCCGATCGTGATTATTATTTGAAGGATTCGGAACGTAATAAAAAGATCCGCGAGGCTTATAGAAAATACATTGTTACCCTGTTTACTTTAACCGGCACCGATGCTGCTGTCGCTGCAAAAAATGCGGATATCATTATCAGCATTGAAACATCGCTGGCTAAACCGCAACTGAGCCGTGTTGAGCTGCGCGATCCTAATAAAACCTACAATAAGTTTTCTATCAGCGATTTCAGCAAAACTACACCACATCTTGACTGGGCACAGATCATGCCTATGCTGAAGGTGACCAGCAAAGACAGCGTTATTGTTGAAGAGCCCGAGTTTTTTAAAGCTGAAGACGGCCTGCTGACTTCGATACCTGTTAGCGACTGGAAAGTTTATTTGCGTTGGAACATCCTTAAAAATTCAGCCGGTTCACTAAGTTCTGCTTTCGTTAACGCGAGGTTTGATTTTAACAGCGTGCTAAGCGGGCAAAAAGTACAGGCACCACGTAACGAGCGCATGACCTATATGGTTGATGGCGGTGTTGGTGAATTGCTGGGTCAGCTTTACGTAGAGAAGTACTTTACTCCGGCAGCCAAGCAGCGCATGCTTAACCTGGTGAATAATTTAAAACTGGCCCTGGGCGAGCGTATTAAAAACCTGGCCTGGATGAGCCCCGAAACTAAAACGAGAGCCTTAAAAAAACTAAGCGCTTTTACAGTAAAAATTGGCTATCCCGACAAATGGGAAAAATATGCTAACCTGGATGTTGAGCGTGGCGATTATATTGGCAACCTGCGCCGTATATCAAAATGGAAATACAACTATATGGTTACCCGCCTGGGTAAACCGGTTGATAAAACCCTTTGGGGAATGACGCCTCCTACCGTTAACGCTTATTACAACCCGGTAAACAACGAGATCGTTTTCCCGGCAGGTATACTGCAATCGCCGTTTTTTGACCCAACTGCTGATGACGCGGTAAACTATGGCGCTATAGGCGCGGTTATCGGCCACGAAATGACCCACGGTTTTGACGACGAGGGCCGCCAGTATGATGCTGATGGCACCCTGCGCGACTGGTGGACCAAAGGCGATGCCGACAAATTTAAAGGCCGTGCCGATATGGTAGCTAACCAGTTTAACGCCTTTACCGTGCTGGATACCGTACACGTAAATGGCCGCTTAACCTTAGGCGAAAACCTGGCAGATCTGGGTGGCTTAAATGTAGCTTATGACGCGTTTAAAAAGACAGCGCAAGGAAAATCGAACGTAAAAATTGATGGCTTTACGCCCGATCAACGTTTCTTCCTATCGTTCGCGCAAATATGGCGCAGCTTGCAGCGCCCTGAATATACCGCGCAGCTGGTAACCCTTGATCCGCACTCGCCCGACAGGTACCGAGTTGACGGCCCGGTTTCGAATGTTGATGTTTGGTACAAAGCATTCAATATTAAACCCGGCGATAAAATGTACAAAAAGCCTGAAGACAGGATAAGAGTTTGGTAAATAAGTTGAGTTAAATAATAAGTTGTGAGTGGGCCCGGATGAATGTTCGGGCCTTACTTTTATTACAATAAGCTAACACAGCAATAAGTATATTTACAGCAATGATCATTCATCAATTTTACGATAAGGGTTTGGCCCACGCATCCTACGCCATTATACGGTTAGGGAAGATGATGGTGATTGACCCTGCACGCGATCCGCAGCCCTATTATGACTTTGCCGCTTTCAATGAGGCTACTATTACCGGTGTGATTGAAACCCACCCGCATGCCGATTTTGTAAGCTCGCACCTGGAAATTCATCAAACTACAGGCGCCACCATTTATACCAGCAAACTGGTGGGCGCTGTTTACCCCCACGAAGGCTTTGACGATGGGGATACCCTGCAACTGGCTGATACCAAATTAAAAGCCATTAATACGCCCGGCCACTCACCCGATTCGATCTGTATTTTATTGCAGGATGAAAATGGCTATGATAAAGCATTATTTACCGGCGATACTTTATTTGTTGGCGATGTGGGCCGGCCCGACCTGCGCGAAAACGTGGGGAACGTAACTGCAAAAAAAGAAGAACTGGCCCGCGATCTTTATCATTCGCTGCGCGAAAAACTGACGGCCCTGCCGCACCACGTAACGGTTTACCCGGCGCACGGCCCCGGTTCGCTTTGTGGTAAAAACATGAGTGCCGATTTGCAAAGCACCATCGGCCGGGAAATAAAAGAAAACTATGCCATGCAACCCATGAGCGAAGCAGCGTTTATTGAGCTGATATTAGCCGATCAGCCCCTTATGCCCGCTTATTTTGGGTTTGATGTTGAGCTGAATAAAAAAGGCGCGCCGGCATATCAGGAAAGTATTGATGCTGTTTTGAAGCTGGAAGATAAAACCGCTCTTGAAAAAGGTATTACGATAATTGATACCCGCCCCAAAGCTGAATTCGCGAAAGGCCATACAAAAGGCGCTATTAACCTACAGGATGGCGACAAATTTGAAACCTGGCTGGGAACCATCATCAAGCCCGGCGAACATTTTTATTTAATAGCTGACAGCGATGAGAATCTCGATATCGTCATTAAAAAAACGGCGAAAATAGGTTACGAACAAAATATTAAAGCCGCGTTATCCACAGCAGAAAAAGGCAGCGAACATTTAAAAAAAATCGATCTGGATAATTTTAAAACATCGCCCGAGCGCTATACTATTGTTGATGTGCGCAACTGGACCGAAATAAACCAGGGCAAAATATTTGATCACGCGCTAACCATCCCCCTGCCCGAATTGCGCGAGCGTTTGAATGAGATACCGAAGGATAAACCTATTGTTGTGCATTGTGCGGCAGGTTACCGTTCGGCAGCAGCTACCAGCATTATTGCGGCAAAAATCAAGGAAGCACCGGTTTATGACCTGAGTGATGAGATCACCAATTTTTAAAAATTACAATTAACTCAAGTTACTAATTGTCAATTTTAAACAACCGAATTAAAGATTCATTACCGTCCCATTTATGGGGCGGTAATGAAAAGCATATTAATTGGCTTTAGCCAAAATAAACCAGGTTATTTTAGCGGGATTTGGCTGAAGCCCGAAAGTTTCACTCTTTAATCTGTTGGCTAAAGCCAACGGCAATAAAATTGAATAGTAGCTAACAACTTACGTTAATTAACCATCGCTAATTGACATGAACTATCATCTATGAACCATGAACTAACTCTTGTTACCACTGCTGATGGTTCAAAAACTATATTCAACCCAGCCGTGGGCGAAAATTATCATTCGCGCCATGGTGCCTTGCAGGAAAGCAAGCACGTATTTGTAAACGCCGGGCTCGACTATTTTTTAAGCGAACACCAGGCAAAGCAAGCTTCCATATTAGAAGTAGGCTTTGGCACCGGCCTCAACTTTTTGTTAAGTGCCGATTATTGCAGTGAAAAAAGCATTGAACTTCATTATACCGGCATTGAGGCCTATCCTTTAACCATAGCAATGCTAAGCCAAACCGGGTATGATGAATATGTGCCCGAAACTTTATGGAAAGCTTTTATTCATAGTTATCCGGATGCCTTAACCGCACCAACCGTACTGCCAACTGCAAACGGTTCACTGCCAACTGAAAACCTCCAACTGCAAATTGCTAACTGCCAACTACTCAATTTCCACTCGGCCCAGCAATTTGACGTGATCTACTTCGATGCCTTCGCCGCCATCCATCAACCCGAAATGTGGAACGAGGAAGCCATAAGCCACACCGTTAAATTTTTAAAGCCCGGCGGTGTATTTGTTACCTACGCCATAACCGGCAACCTTAAACGTATGCTAAAAAGCCTGGGCCTGGAAATACAAAAAATACCCGGCGCAGCCGGCAAACGGGAGATGCTGCGGGCCATTAAATTAATTTGAGAATTTGAAGATGTGTTGATTTGAAAATGATAGCTTGAACGCTAAAAAATCAGCACATTTGCATATCATATTTTCAAATCTTCAAATTCTCAAATCAGCATATTAACATCATGCCCATAACGCCCTCTACCACCGCCGCCACTCCCGAAACCGCATTTACACGCCTGCTCACCATTATGGACGACCTGCGTTTAAATTGCCCATGGGATAAAAAACAAACTTTAGAAAGCCTGCGCCACCTCACCATCGAGGAAGTTTATGAACTATCCGACGCGATTTTGAGCGCCGATATGCCCGAAATAAAAAAAGAATTGGGCGATATTATGCTGCATTTGGTTTTTTACGCCCGCATAGCTTCCGAAGGCAACCATTTCAATATTACCGACGTATTGAACAGTATATGCGAGAAGCTGATTAATCGGCACCCGCACATTTATGCTGATGTAGAAGTGAATGATGAGAGCGATGTGAAACGCAACTGGGAGCAGATAAAACTTAAAGAAGGTAATAAATCTGTTTTGGGTGGTGTACCTGCATCACTGCCGGCATTGGTAAAAGCATCGCGTATACAGGAAAAAGACCGTGGCGTTGGGTTTGACTGGGAAGAGAAAAGCCAGGTTTGGGCGAAGGTTGAAGAGGAGATGCAGGAGTTTAAAAACGAATTTAATGCCGAAGACGGTACAGCGATAGATCAGGAAAAAGCAGAAGATGAATTTGGCGACCTGTTATTCTCGTTAATTAATTATGCCCGCTTTATAAATATTAACCCGGAAGACGCGCTGGAGAAAACCAATCGCAAATTCATTAAACGGTTTCAGTATTTAGAACAGAAGGCTGCCGAAAACGGCAAACAATTGCATAATATGAGCCTTGCCGAAATGGATATTTTTTGGGAAGAAGCTAAAAAAAATACTATTAAAACTTAGCTCGCAAATATTTAAATTAGAGCAGGTATTAATTAAAATAGATCATGAAGAGTAAGTTTATTTATTTATTGCCTTTATTATTGTTGTGTGTGGCCGCTTGTGTTAAAAGTAAAGACCCTAGCCTCGACCCTAATTACAGTTATCCTTTAGGCAATTTTACAGGTAAATTTACAGTGATCCACAAAAACTCCTGGACCTCAAAATACGATACGGCAAGTGCTTCAATAAAACTGGTATTGTCAACAAGTATAGGCTTCGCGGTTTCGGGCGATACTACTATTCACGCGCCCAGCTATGGCAGCTTTAGCGAAAACGCGGTTAATATGATATTTAACGATGTTACCTACCCGGCTACAGGTTTCCCAAAAAAAACACACCTGGCAGGTTTGTACGCCTATACGTACGATGGCATGAATCTTCAAATTACGGGCAACGTAGCCGATACCTTGCACTATAAATACGTTTTAGTAAAAAATTAATAGTTCATTTAAGTAGTAAAGCCGGTGCCTGATTTAATAAGCACCGGCTCTTTCTTTTTAAAAAAATTTGATTTACTTGTAGCGTTATACCTATTTGTTGCGTATAGGCAAAAAACAGAAACATATTAGTGATTAAACACACTCTCTGATGCATCCAATCCGGAGCGTTGCTGAAGAAGACATTATTGACCACTGCAAAACAGGCAGTTTAAAACACCAGGAAATGCTGTATAAGCTATTCTATGGCTATGCCATGGGCATTGGGTTAAGATATGCTTTACAACGGGATGATGCCTTAGAGATTGTAAATGATGCCTTTATCAAAGTGTTTAATGCCATTAACAAATATAATCGCACCATACCCTTTAAGGCATGGTTACGTACTATCATTATTAACACAGCCATTGACCGGCGACGAAAAGAACTAAAGTTTCAACTGCATACCGCAATAGAAGAAGCTGGTTTATTGAGCTACAATCCACAGGTTATTGAAAATTTAAGTGCTGCGGATATTTTAAGCCTGTTAAAGCAATTGCCTGCCGCGCACAACACGGTATTTAATTTATATGAGATAGACGGTTACAGTCATGATGAAATAGCAGGTATACTGAATATTTCGGCAAGTTCGTCGCGGGTTTACCTGACCAGGGCCAAAGAAAAATTGAGAGAATTATTAACCATATCAAATAATGGATAATAAAACAGATAACGAGTTAAAAAAACGCATCAGCGAGGTTTTCGATAATTTCGATGACCAAACGGCTCATGAGGGCTGGTTGTTGCTGCGCGAAAAATATCCGAAAAAAAACCGCCGCGTTATTGCCTGGTACTGGTGGGGTATGGCAGCAGCTGTTTTATTGTTGTTTTTTGGCATCTCCCTTTTTAATAATCATACAGAAACCAAGACCAAAAAATTAAGCAATAACGTCATCAAACAACAAAATATAATAACTGATAAGCAACAGGCTACGCATACATCTGCAAAACAACCGGCAACTATACCTCATACGCTTGTCAATATTAAAAAAGAACCTGTTAATAAGGAAAGCCCTTACATTACAGTTGCAACAGATCAACATGTACCTGTCAGCGTACTTTCTAAAGATAAATTGACGGCACAAAATGAGATGCAGCCTATCGCGGCACAAGCGACGGCAAAAGATAAGGATAGCGTAGCTGTTAAAGCTGATGCGGCCGTTGCCGCCGAAGAGCAACATGCAGATGCTAACGGGATAAATGGTTTAAACAACATAATGCGCAAGCCGGCAACTCCTGCCCATAAACCGGATGCCATAATGGATGATTATCCTGGTTCAAAAAGCCCCACCCCGGCAAATAAGAGCGTTCGTTTCGGCATTTATGCCGCTACCTTTTTTAATTATGCCAAAGGCAGCAGCAATCAGGTGAATGTGGGTGCCGGTATTACTGCTGATATCAGTATCAGTAGTAATCTGACACTTTCAACAGGGGTTGCTTTGGCACAAAATACCCTCACCTATGGCAATTTACCTACACAATCGGCCCATGAAAATTATGTGGCCGTTATACCTCCACCTGCTGCCAACTCCATCGGTGGTTTAACAGGCGGGCAGAGTTATGATATTAATCATTATAATGCCAGCCTGGTAGCGCTGGATATCCCCATAAATCTGAAGTTTGAATTTAACCCCGATAAGCACACCACTTATATTTTGGCTGGTTTAAGTTCAGGCACCTTTATTAACGAAACTTATACTTATAACTATGGGACTATTCAAAAAACCAACACCTCCGTCAATAGTAGTTTAACCAATTTTTATTTTGCGAAAACGCTGAATGTTTCTTTCGGATTCGGCTATCCATTAAGTAAAATCAACAGCCTCATTATTGAACCGTTTTTAAAATATCCGCTAAGCGGTATAGGCGCTCAGGACCTGAAATTTGGCGCAGGGGGAGTAAATTTAAAATTCAGCATTACATCGCCAAAAAAATAAATAACGGCAGTATATTGTTTCAGCAGGCTTCTCTACGATAGACCCTGCGGCTACAAAACAATAAGGGGTGTCATACTGAGCTCCGTCGAAGTATGTGGGTAGGCCTTTACACGATATGGTTCGACAAGCTCACCACGACAACGCTCTTAAATCATCCTATGGTGACGTAAAACAGCGAAAAAACTGTTTCATTTTGTTTCACCATATTTTAATAACATACTAACTATCAATCTTTTAGACAAAAAAAGTATTTCAGGTGTTTCATCTGTTTCACCTTTTTGTGAAACACTTGCATTGCATTACTTAAAGCGTATAGCTTTTACCGGGGTGATCTTTGACACCAACATAGACGGGATAATAAGCACCAGCAGGCAAATGATCATGGTGCCTATGTTTAACATAACTACATCCATCCACTCCAGTTTAATAGGCACAAAGGTCATGTAGTACGATTCGGGGTCGAGCTTAAAGAAATGGGTTTTGTATTGAAACAGGCTCAGGCCAAGCCCCAGCAGGTTGCCAAAAATAAGGCCCAAGCCTATCAGGTACGAGGCGTTGTATAAAAACACCTTTTGTATGTTCCAGTTAGTGGCTCCCATAGCTTTAAGCATGCCTATCATGGCGGTGCGTTCCAATATCATGATCAGCAATGCCGATATCATATTGATCACTGCTACTATAAGCATTAACACCAGCATTACCCGGGCGTTAACATCCAGCAGCGGCAACCATTCAAATATTACGGGATAGTTCTCCATCAGCGTGTTGGCCTTGAGCTTAAGGGGCAGATTGTCACTTACAAAATTGTCTGTCGCGGCCAGTCTATCAAAATCGGATATCCTGATCTCGTAGCCGCCTATTTCGTTGGGGTTCCAGTCGTTCAGTCGTTTTATCAGTGACAGGTCGCCAACCACATAGGTTTTGTCGATCTCGTCAATACTGGTGTCAAAAATGCCCACTACCTTAAAAGGCCGCCTGCGTAAGGGTTGTTGTACAAAGTACATGAGCAGGTTATCGCCCAGCTTCAGCTTTAAACGGTTGGCTATGGTGCTTGATATCAGGAGCTCATGTTTTGATTCGGCCGAGTCGGTAAAGTTTATGGGGCGGCCCTCAATCAGGCTGTTCTTTAAAAACGACCAGTCGTAAGTATTATCAACACCTTTAAGTACTACACCCTCAATTTCGTTATGCGCCTTAATAATGCCGGGCTTGGTGGCAAAGGGCACAATATGCACAATGGTAGGGCTGCTGCGCATTTTACGCTCAAAGGTATCGGTAGTGGCAAAGGGCGAGTTTTCGTACGAGCTGTTCAGGTCGTACTTGATCACTTTAATATCGCCGTCAAAGCCGCGGATCTTTTCGCGCACCTCGTTTTTAAATCCTTTAACTACAGCCAGCGACAGTATCATTACCCCCAGCCCCAGCGTAATGCCCACAATAGCAATACGCACAATGAGTTTAGAGAATGTCCGTGTTGATTTAAACGTTATGCGGCCTGCTATAAAAGATGCAAAATTCAATGGAGCTTTGTTTTTTTGTAACTTAGCAAATATGCGGTTTTACTGCCTAAAATGGTATTTTTAAATTGACGGGAGGCTATATTTTATGAAAACGATCAAATCATTTTTACAATTCGCGCTTTTATGTTGTTTACTTACAATACCCGCATACAGTAATCCACCACGTGCCGCCGCGAAAAAGATAGTTCCTGGAGCCGATCAAACCAGGCTATATGTCGATTACCTGAAAGGGAAGAACGTAGGTATGGTGATCAATCAGACTTCGGTTATCGGCGAGCGACGGGTGGCCGTTGTTGACAGCCTGCTGAAACTGGGCATTGCGGTCAAAAAGTTGTATGGACCCGAACATGGAGTACGTGGCACTGCCAGCAACGGCGCTACGGTTGATGATAGCGTAGATCCGAAAACAGGACTACCTGTCATATCGCTTTACGGTAAGCACTTTAAGCCAACACTAGCCGATCTGAAAGGCATTAATCTCATGATATTTGATGTGCAGGATGTTGGCGCACGCTTTTACACCTACATATCAACCCTGCATTATGTAATGGAGGCCTGCGCCGAGAATAATATAGAACTGATGATACTGGATCGTCCCAATCCTAACGGCCATAGCATTGACGGGCCTGTATTGGATACTGCATACCGCTCATTTGTTGGTATGCACCCCATACCCATTACCCATGGCATGACCATTGCCGAGTATGCCCAAATGATAAACGGTGAAGGCTGGCTAAAAAATCATGTGCAATGCAAATTGAGAATAGTGAAGGTTGCTAACTATATCCATTCGGCCGAGTACTATTTACCTGTTAATCCATCTCCCAATTTAAATACCGGTCAATCTATAATTTTATATCCCAGCTTGTGTTTATTTGAAGGCACGGTACTTAGCCTGGGCAGGGGCACTCTGTTTCCCTTCCAGGTTATCGGGCACCCCTTACTAAAAGGGAAATATCTGTACACATTTACCCCTGTCAGCATTGCGGGCATGAGTGAAGATCCCCCACAAAAAAACCAGGTTTGTTATGGCATGGATCTTAGAGCATACGATACAGGCGAGCTGATAAAAAGTGGCAAACTTAATTTGTCATGGCTGATAGAGTTGTATCAGGCATTCCCTGACAAGCCGCATTTTTTTAATGCCTACTTTGCCAAACTTGCAGGTACCGATGCGTTAAGAAAACAAATTGAAGCCGGCAAAACCGAAAAGCAAATCCGCGACAGTTGGGAACCCGCATTAAGCAAGTATAAAACAATGCGACGCAAATACCTGCTGTATCAATAAAATTACGGGGTTCAGCAAAAAAAAAGCGCAAACAATTTTGGCTGAATTTTACTTTGATACTGCATAATTATTCAGAATAAATCACTATATTATCACCATGAAAATTGTATTTATGGGCACGCCCCAGTTTGCCGTAGCATCGTTAGATGAATTAATAAAAGCAGGTGCTGAAATTACCGGGGTGATCACTGCTCCTGATAAACCCGCGGGTCGCGGACAAAAGGTAAGCGAGTCGGCCGTAAAACAATATGCTGTAGCCCACGGACTCAGGCTTTTACAACCTACTAATTTAAAGGACCCCGGATTTTTAGCAGAACTCAGATCGCTTGACGCCGACCTGCAGGTGGTAGTAGCCTTCCGCATGCTACCCGAGGAGGTTTGGAATATGCCCGACAAAGGCACTATAAATGTACACGCTTCATTGTTACCGCAATACCGTGGCGCCGCACCTATAAACTGGGCGCTCATAAACGGTGAAAAAGAAAGCGGCGTTACTACATTCTTCATCAGACACGAAATTGATACCGGCGATATATTATTCACCGAAAAGGTTACCCTTAGCGGACATGAAACCGCCGGAGAACTGCATGACCGTTTAATGCATAAAGGTGCCGGCCTGGTAGTAAAAACCGTAAAAGCTATTGAAAGTGGGCGCTATAATCATAACCCGCAAATGGCGCAATTAGCTGAAGGCATAGAATTAAAACCCGCGCCAAAAATTTTTAAAGAAACCTGCAACATCAACTGGAATCAGCCTGCAGAAAGCGTTTACAACCTGATACGCGGCTTAAGTCCATCACCTACCGCTTACACTGAGCTTAACGGAAAAATATTGAAAATTTTTCGTGCCGATTACCAGCTTGCCCAACCCGGCATACAACCCGGCGGCTTTTTATCCGACAATAAAACTTACCTTAAATTTGCCGCGCAGGATGGTTTTATCAGCGTAACCGATTTACAGTTGGAAGGTAAAAAACGCATGGGTATTGAGGAGTTTTTAAGAGGCGTTAAGTTGTAAATAATAGTACCCTCACCATATTGTCATTTCGACCATAGGGAGAAATCTATACCCACGCCTAATTCTATTTGTATAAATTTCTCTCTCGTACCTCGTTCGAAATGACAAGCTTATATAATATATCCTCTATTTAAAATCAGGTAACTTATCAAGCTTTGTAATCTGTATGTTGCGATAATAAGCCTCTGCCCCTTCACATTGAAACTGGATTTTTCCGTTTGTTAATGGGGTTTCTTCGCCATCTTTTGGTGAGGTGCGTGAGTTTTCTAATACCATTACCACATGCCCGTTAACCACATGAACAGCTGTAGTGCCAAAGCAATAAAGTTCTAAGGTATTCCACTCGCCGTTTGGTTTTTCAAAATCGCCAGCCAGGTGAGCGCTTTCGTTAGTTGGGGTTCTGAATGAGGTTAGCGGGTGTAATGGCGCAGCCGGGTCATATATAAAACGTGCTTTTTTAGTAGTGTCTTTCTTTTTGGTGTGCACATCCATGCCTACGCCCGCTAAAGCAAAGTAATCGCCCATATCGCCTTCCTGCACCTGGAATTCGTGGCCGCGCAGCCAAACGTTCCAGAACTGTCCCTGCGGGTCTTTGCAATGGTATAGAATACCATTATCGCGCTTAACATTCAGCTTTGGCGCGTATTTTTTTTCGCCCCATTTAAATTCAACTTTCAGGTGGTAATTACCGTACTCCTCTTTAGTGCTAAAACCACCAAATATTTTGCCTGATATATGCAAAACCGGCTGCCCGTCAACCATCTCAATGGTAAACACATGCAGCGGATCATTATGTAAACCCAGTGGTGTACCTTTCATACCATCGCCTTTAGGCACATTAGCCACTTCCGGGTCGGTTAAGCTGGTATGCGGCACGCCTATGAACACATCAAAATTTCGCCCGTCTTTGGTTAATAAGGAAGTCCATGAATTGGTGAGTTTTTGTGAAAAAACAGATGTGCTGACAAACAGCAGCACACTAAAAAGCAGGGATACCGGTAGTTTCATAATGAATTAGCTTGATGTTTTAATTATAATTGGTTACACCAAATGTAATTAAAAATGCATAAGAATTACCTATGGAAATCGATTACATTTTATTCAACTCATCCATCAGCGTTTTGCTGATCTCGTTGAAATAGCGGCGTATGCCGTAGCCCATTACGCATTGTATTCCCCTGCTGGCATTGGTTACAAAAACCTCATCAGCCTCATACAAAATTTCGGGGTTAATTTGTGCCTCGGTTATGGGGATATTTTTTTTCAGCGCTATGTTAATGATCACCTGGCGCATCACTCCCTCTACACAACCCTCGCTTATTGCAGGGGTATATAAATGGTTTTGGTACCAAACAAATATGTTCGAGCTGCCTGCCTCGCATAAAAAACCATTTTGGTTCACTAAAAAAACTTCGTCGAGATTATTCTGCGTTTTATAAAGGCCCGCCATTACATAAGTAAGCGCGTTACAGGTTTTTATGTTGGATAGATAGTTTAGCGGCTTGGGTATATCGGTAAAAATATCAACAATGAGTCCTTTTTCATTTAGCACATACTTAGGATCATCATTCGGAACAAACTCCAGGCAATAACCTGCATTATTTTGCGATGGTGCATAAAACCCTTCAGCATCACGGTAAACGGTTAACCGGAAGCGCCCATGTTTTGCTTTATGCCGGATGGCCAGCTGCTCGGTCTTATCCTTTAAAAACCAGGCATCCATTTGTGAGTAGCCATCAATTTTAAGCGCTTTCATGCCGCGCTGCAAACGGTCGGCATGCAGGTCGGCAAATTTTAGCTGGCCATTTAGCATACGCATGCTTTCAAACAAGCCGTCGCCATATTTAAACCCACGATTGCTTACTGCCAGCAATTTGCTGTCGGCTTCAATAATTTCTCCGTTAAAATCGATGTAAAGAGGTGTCATGCTAAACTAATCGCTAATTTCACCATTTTGTGTGGTATTGGCACTAATATATTTTCGCCATTTTAATAAAACCGATTCAAAATCCTGAGGCAGTGGCGCTTCAAAATGGATACGCTTTTTTGTTGAGGGGTGGGTAAAGCCCAATGTTTGGGCATGCAGGGCCTGGCGCGGCATCAACTCAAAACAATTCTCTACAAACTGCTTGTATTTACTGAACACGGTGCCCTTCAATATTTTATCGCCCCCGTAAGTAGCATCGCTAAATAGCGGATGACCAATATGTTTCATATGTGCCCTGATCTGGTGGGTGCGGCCGGTTTCCAGCTCACATTCAATCAGGGTAACATAATTTAATCGCTCTAAAACTTTATAATGTGTTACCGACCATTTACCTTTTTCCGGATCGTCGTAAATAGACATTACCCGTCTGTCGTTTACACTACGGCCAATATATCCGGTAACGGTGCCATCTTGTTCCAGATCGCCCCAAACTAATGCAATGTATTTACGGGTGATGGTATGATCAAAAAACTGTCGCGCCAGGTAGGTCATGGAGCGCTCATTCTTGCTGATAAGCAGCAAGCCCGACGTATCTTTATCTATCCGGTGCACCAAACCTGGCCTGCCATCATTGCCCGGCAAGGTAGGTAATTGCTGAAAATGGTAAACCAGCGCGTTAACTAATGTACCGGTATAATTATTATATCCCGGGTGCACCACCATGCCGGCGGCTTTGTTAACTACCAGCACATCATCATCTTCATAAACAATATTAATGGGCAGATCTTCGGGGTAAACTTCGGTATCACGCGGCGGATGCGGCAGCACAACTGATATCACATCAAGCGGCTTAACTTTATAGCTGGCCTTTATGATTTTATCGTTAACCAGTACGTTCCCGGCCTCTATAGCGTTCTGTATACGGTTGCGTGAAGCGTTCTCAACGCGGTGCATCAAAAACTTATCTATCCGCAAAAAAGATTGGCCCTTGTCAACAATTACGCGCAGATGCTCGTATAAATCCTGCTCGTCCTGATCAAATGCTTCGGGCTGTGTTGTCATGTCGGGCAAAAATAACCGTTTTTTTAAACTAATTATTTTTATTCATACGCTTATTAATTATTACTAAATATTATCGTTTACTATTAATAATATTCACTCTTAACTAAATACCTATTATTTAAACAATCCCTAATTGATTAAAAATGAAAAAAATCTACATTTTAACTACTGTAGCACTTTTAATAACCGGTGCATTCAAGGCAAATGCACAAAGCTCGGACGATAGCGGGTTTGATCAACTGATCAAATCAAGCCCCGGCGATGCTACAAAATTGCTTCAAAACTTTGCCGAGCCATTATTTAAAGGCTTTGGCGTTGGTTTAAACAGCGGCTGGAACAATACCGCTAAAACTAAAAAGCTTTTACACTTTGACCTGCGTATTACAGCCAATGTTGCCCAGGCACCTATGGCCGACAGAAGCTTTGATGTAACCAAGATCGGTCTGTCGGGTCACCTTACACCTGATGCTACATCGACAACCAATATTGCCCCAACATTTGCAGGCGATAAAGATGCGGCAACCCCGATAATGCGTATTAATGACGACAATGGCAATAAAGTAAGCTCGTTTACCATGCCTAAAGGCGTTATTAAATATATTCCGGCTCCTGATATTCAGCTTACTGTTGGTTTGGTACATAATACTGATTTGACCATACGCACCACCCCTACCATTAATTTAGGCAGCGATGCCGGTTCGTTAAGTATGATAGGTTTTGGTATTAAGCATGACATTATACAGGATTTTGCTAAAAAAGTTCCGAAACCATTCGATCTGGCAATTGCGGTAAATTACAATCGTATAAGTTATGATAAATCGCTTAGTGTACAACCCGATGCAGGCGCGCAACCTGCACCCGGCCAAACAGCTGGTGATTTTAGCAACCAACACATCAAGGCTACCTTTAGCGGCGTAAATGTGCAGGGTATTATCTCTAAAAAATTATTATTCTTTACACCATTTGCTGCAGTAGCGTACCAAACCGCGAGTACCGATTTTGGTGTAATGGGTAATTACCCGCTTTCATCAACCGTGCCGGGCCAAACCGGCAGGTATGTGGTTGTGACCGACCCGGTACATATTAATGAAACCAGCATAAGCGGACTACGTGCCGATTTTGGTTTTCAATTGAACTTAGCTATATTTCGTGTTTATGCCTCATATGGCGTAGGTGGCGGGTATAACTCGGCCAACGCAGGTATAGGCTTTGGTTTTTAATTAGCTTAATGGATATTGATCTTGGAATTTTTAGCCCTGTTCATCAAATAAAAGATAAACTTTTTGATGAGCAGGGCTTAAAAGTTTTTATAAAACGTGATGACCTGATACATCCCATTATATCAGGCAATAAATGGCGCAAGCTAAAATATTTGCTGTTAAAAGCACAGGCTCAAAACAAAAAGCACCTGGTTACTTTTGGTGGTGCTTACTCCAATCATTTACTGGCAACTGCTGCCGCGGCAGCCAAATTTGGTTTTAAGGCCACAGGCATTGTACGTGGCGAAGAGGTGAAAAACGATACTCTTTTCCTTTGCCGCCTGCATGGCATGAATCTGATTTTTGTTGACAGGGACAGCTATCGCGATAAAGATGTGCTTTTCACTCAATATTTTGGTGATGATAACGAAGCATTTTTTATTAATGAAGGCGGCGCCTCGCCCGAAGCGGCAAAAGGTTGCAGCGAACTGGTTGATGAGCTAACCGATACCTACGATCATATATTTTGCGCCTGCGGTACCGGCACCATGGCGGCCGGAATTATCAATGGTTTACAAGCTCATCAGCTATCGACTAAATTAAACGCCATCCCGGTTTTTAAAAACGGTGATTTTATTGGCGATGAAATAAATAAGTTGCTCATAAAACCGGCTCACTACAACCTGCACACTGATTATCATTTTGGCGGATATGCCAAAGTAAATGATGAGCTGATCGCTTTCATTAAAAAATTCGTAGCCAATACCGGTATATTGATAGATCCCATATATACAGGCAAAATGCTTTTCGCTATTTACGATATGGCTGCCAAAGGTCAGTTTAAAACCGGCAGTAACATCCTTGCCATACATAGTGGTGGCATATGGGGATTGTTGGGGATGAAAGATAGATTTTAATGTGCACATGCGTGGATGTGCAGGTATGCAAATAATTTCCATCCGCACATCTTCACACCTACATATCTGCACATCATTTAGTAGCTTTGTATAAAGCACCATTCCTATGTATAAGCTATCCGTCGCTCCCGAAAATGTTATTGAATCACTGAAAAAACATGTACTGGCTGATGGGTTCGACCTTACTTTTGATATGGAAAAAAGCCAGGGTGTGCATATTTACGATTCTAAAAACAAACGTACCCTGCTTGATTTTTTTACCTGCTTTGCATCGGTACCTTTAGGCTATAATCACCCCAAAATGCTGAACGATGAGGCCTTTAAAAAGAGCCTGATGCTGGCAGCTTTAACCAACCCATCAAACTCCGACATTTACACTACCGAATACGCCCAATTTGTAAAAACTTTTGAGCGTATAGGCATGCCTGAATACCTGCCCCACGCATTTTTTATTGCCGGTGGTACCCTGGCAATTGAGAACGCGCTAAAAACAGCGATGGACTGGAAGGTGCAAAAAAACTTTGCCAAAGGATATAAGGTGGAGAAGGGCCATAAAGTATTACATTTTGAGCATGCCTTTCACGGCCGCTCGGGCTATACGCTTAGCTTAACCAATACGCTGCCGGTTAAAACAAAATGGTATGCTAAGTTCGACTGGCCGCGGATATCTTTTCCGCATATTGAATTTCCTTTTAATGAAAGCAGTGAGGCCGATGTGAGTAAAAGGGAAGAGATCTCCATCCGGCAAATAAAACAGGCGTTTATTGATCATAAAGATGATATATGCGCCATTATAATTGAGCCTGTACAGGCCGAGGGCGGCGATAACCACGCCCGCAAAGAATTTATGGAGCAGTTGCGCATACTGGCTGATGAAAACGAAGCATTACTGATATACGATGAAGTGCAAACCGGCGTAGGGTTAAGCGGCAAATTTTGGTGCCACGAGCATTTCGGCGAAAATGCAAGGCCCGATATTATTGCCTTCGGTAAAAAAATGCAGATATGCGGTATACTGGCAAGCAAACGTGTGGACGAGGTGGAACACAATGTATTTAATGTATCATCGCGCATTAACTCTACCTGGGGTGGCAGTTTGGTTGATATGGTACGCGCCACTAAAATACTGGAGATAATTGAGGAAGATAACCTGGTTGCAAAAGCAGCCAAAACCGGTCAGTATTTACAGGATCAACTAACTGCAATTGCTGCAAACTTACCCGTTATTAAACATGTACGCGGCAAAGGTTTGCTTGCCGCTTTTGATTTCCCGGATACAGCAACCCGCAATAAATTTATACAATCAGGCATTGAAAATAACGCCATGTTTGTGGGTTGCGGCACACGCACCATACGTTTCAGGCCGGCACTTATTATTGAAAAAAATAATATTGATGAGGGCCTGCATATCCTTCAAAAAGTAGCCAAACAGCTGTAATTTGTAATATTCTTGCTACAATAAGCCGGTTTCCGTATGTATAATATGTGTTTGTATAATTGAAATATACTATAATCGTATGTTTGCATTATCATTCTATTATTATTTCAATAACAGGCCCATATCCCTAATTATTGCTCCTGTTATACATAAGTAAATAATATTTACCGTACTCTTTATACCTTACTGTATTATCATGAGCAAACCTATCGAAAAGTTAAAAAAACAACTTATAGAAATTTCTGAAGTTGTTAATGCATTCCAATCCGAAGCCGTACAGGTAAAAGTTGTTGACAAATTATTAGATGCAATGATCGAATTTGAACGGGGAGAAATTGAGGGCTATGAACTATCGAACAAGAAGGGAAATAAGCCAAAGTTTACTGAAGATACAGCTACCCCGGGCCGTAAAAAGCCGGGAGCTACCAAAGTATTAAATCAGCTTTTAACTACCGATTTTTTTAAAACATCTCACTCCATATCGGCTATTGCCGAATATTGTAAAGAACATTTTAATTCGGATTTTAAAACCTCTGAACTATCGGGCATACTTTTAAAACTTGCCAAGGAAAACAAGTTGAAGCGCGAAAGGAACGATGAAAATAACCGGTTTGAATACGTAGGTATATAGCCTGTTACCGCAGGTCAAACAAATTATCAACCCCCAAAATTCTGCGTGAGGTAAAGCCTTCACCAAATTTTGCACCGATAACTTTACCGTGTTCGCGGGCGCGTGCTTCAACTATCGCTACAAACTCAGGCGACGAAATGTAAGTTGCAGGTTCATCGCCCCAGTTAGGGTTAAAAAACTGTGAGCCGTAAGCATAAATGCTTTCAATTTTTTTATCCCAGTATTCGGTAACATCAACAATAATATCAGGCTTAATATATTCATCCTGTATAAAATGCAACAATATGTTGGCGCGCCATGGCTCCTGTAATTTACCATCGGCATAGGTTTCTATTTTACGCAAACCGGATAAAAACGAGGCAGCATCAACCAATTGATTTGCACGGCCATGATCGGGGTGCCTGTCGTGGTAGGCATTGGTGATAATGATTTCGGGCTGAAACTTGCGTATGGCTTCAATAACTTTTAGCTGGTATTCCTGCGTGTTTTGAAAAAAACCATCCGGAATAGCCAGATTCTCGCGCACAGCCAATCCCAATATTTTGGCGGCAGCAGCAGCTTCCTGGTCACGTATCTCGGCCGAACCACGGGTACCCAGTTCGCCCCGGGTCAGATCAACAATACCAACTTTTTTGCCCAAGGCAATGTGTTTCAATATGGTGCCGCCACAGCCTAACTCGGCATCATCGGGATGTACGGCTAAAACTAAAATATCTAACTTAAGCATATGCTAAAATAAAAGTAATTATTGACCCGCAGCTAAAAGCCTGTTGATCTTTTTCCTGATCTTGGACGACGTAGGATTAGTAAACGGGTAAAAAAAGTCGGTCACTATCCCCTCTCTGTTGACTAAAAATTTATGAAAATTCCATCTTGGTGTTGATCTTAATACGCCATTTGCCTTTTTATCGGCAAAAAATTGATATAGTGGGTCGGCATAGGGGCCCCTGACCCGTATTTTATCAAAGACCGGGAAATTGGTGCCATAGTTTTCGCAAAAAGTGGTAATAGCTTCACCTTCTAACGGCTCCTGTCCTCCAAAATCATTTGAGGGGAATGAAAGTATCTCGAAATCCTTATCTGCAAATTCGTTTTTTAAGGCAACCAGATCTTTTAATTGCGGTGTAAAGCCACATTGCGATGCGGTATTAACGATCAGAAGAACTTTGTTTTTGTAATTAGACAAGCTGACCTCCTGCCCTGATATAGTTTGGACAGTAAACTGATAGATGCTGTTATTCATTATTTAGTTCCGGTACGAATCGTAGCCTGCTTCCTGGAGTATCTGCTCAATATCGCGCTGCTCATCCCTGTCGTACGTTTCTTTCAAATTATGGCCAAATATGCGCGCGGCCGATTGGAGTAAAAATGCATTAAAGCTACCCTTCATCTGTTTAACCAAGTCGTAGGTAGTATTTTCCGGCATTTCCCGGTTTATAAGTTTAATGAGTATCTCGCCCTGACTAATTGTCAGGTTTTCGATCTCCTTTTTAAACATATCTTTTATCTGGCTTTCACAACCGCTTATTAATTCTTTTTGTTTTTTCTTATCGCCGGTTAAG
>DATJJI010000012.1:0-29597 GCA_035492275.1 Mucilaginibacter sp. | reverse complement strand
ATAGGTACTGCCATCAGGTGCCCTTAAATTAATGGTACCAAAACCAAGTCCCTGCGCGCTCGAGCCTACATAAACTGTTTCGCCGGCTTTAACAAAAACCTTCATGGTACCCAGCGTAGGGAAGGGGAATGAAATATTACTGATGTTACTGGATAACAGAAAAGCCCTGCTGCCTCCATTCGAGCTAAGTTCTTTACTGCCCTCGGCCATAATAGTTGCGGGCAGAATAATAGAGAAAAATAGCAAATAGCTGTAAAACAGCTGCTTTTTATATTTACCTAAAAGGAAAAATTGAAACATAGGCAGGTTCAGAAAGTTTAGCGTTCGATGTTATAAATATATAGGTATTTATGTTATATTATTAATTCCTGTCCTTTTACGTTATTAACAATCTATAAGTTATGCACAAGAAGATAATTTTCCTTAAACGACATATAATTATACTTATATCATACTATAAATTCATAAGAAACTGGACCTGGTAACCTGCCTTAAAATACAAAAGCCGGCTTTTGCAAACCGGCTTTTTGTATTTTAATTAAATCAGGAATTATCTCCAGTACCCTCTGTGCCATACATATCCACGTGAGCCGGAACGCCATGAACCGCGTACCCAAACATGGCCGGGGCGTGGTTTTTCCCAGTGGCCGCCTATGTAGGCGTATCTGCCGTTTTGCCATTCCCATTCACCGTCTATCCAAACTGCACCATAATAGGGCGCTGCAGGCCTTACATAATATGGTTCGGCCGGCCGTGCTGTAACATAATAACCGCCATAACATGAAGTAAATAATGTTCCGGTTAAGGCTAATAATATTCCAATTTTTCCAAAAGTTTTCATTTTGTTGTGTTTTCATTATGGACAAATAATTACACAAAAAGTTTAAAAACCGTTTTTTTTGAATCGATCAGACACGATTAACTCCTTACTACCCGCAGTGTATTTATAAAAGCCGCTGCCCGATTTAATGCCGAGGTTTCCTTCAGTTACCATATTGATCAGCAAGGGGCAGGGAGCGTATTTTTCGCTGTCAAACCCATCATGCAATACCTTTATTATAGCCAAACAAACATCAAGCCCAATAAAATCAGCCAGCTGTAATGGGCCCATCGGGTGCGACATACCCAACTTCATTACGGTATCAATTTCTTCAACACCGGTAACATTTTCGTACAGTGTAAATATGGCCTCATTTATCATGGGCATTAAAATACGGTTAGCCACAAAACCAGGAGCATCATTTACCTCAACAGGAACTTTATCCAATTGTATCGAGAGTTCCATAATAGTTTGGGTGGTGCTATCCGTGGTTTCTTTACCCCTGATCACTTCAACCAATTTCATAAGCGGTACGGGATTCATAAAGTGCATCCCTATTACATTGCCCGGTCTTTTGGTTACCGATGCTATTTCGGTAATAGCTATAGATGATGTGTTTGAGGCCAATATGGTATTTTCGGGGCAAATTTCGCTGAGTTGCTCAAACAGGTCCAATTTAACCATCTGGTTTTCGGTTGCTGCCTCAATTACCAGGCCGGCGGCTTGTACTGCTTCCTTTAAATTACTATAAGTTTTTATGCGGTTTAACGCTGCTACTTTTTCCTGCTCATTTATTACACCCTTTTTTATTTGCTTATCCAAATTCACTGCAATTGTTTGCATGGCACGTGTTAGTGCATCAGCATTAATATCAGCCAATGACACATCAAACCCATATTGCGCAAAAGTATGGGCAATACCGTTCCCCATTGTCCCTGAGCCTATTACTGCAATTTTTTTCATAATATTATTGCCATTATACTTAAAGCACTTATTTTTACGTTAAATTAGCACCACCAATTTAAACTTTTACCACACCAATTTATAATTATATGAAAAGCAATTTAAAACTAAGCACATTATTATTTGCATTATTATTTACCTGCGGTTTTGCCAAAGCGCAAGGTGGTTTTGACGGGAGAGGATCATCACAATATGCTACCGATGCTAATGGCGGCGCATTAATGACCGCAGAAAGCGTTGATTCAGGCAATCCATTTTTTTCGACCGATTGGGTAAAGGCTGATGTGAAATTTAAGAATGGCAATGAGCAAAAAGATAAAGTAGTTAAATACAGCGACCTTAAAGATATATTATATACACAGGCACCAGGTAACCAGTATGGTTTATTTGACACTCCGGTTTCAGAATTTACCATATATAATACCGATGGAACAACCGCACATTTCAGTGTATTTCCGGGTAATGGTAAAACTGCGGACGATGCCTTTTTCCAGGTATTGGCCGATGGTAAAGTTAAACTGCTTAAAAAGAATGCTAAAGCAATATCAGAGAGCAAAGCAGGTATAGGTACCGCGGTGGTTACCAAAATGGTGGTTGATAACATTGATTATTATTTATTGATCGATGGTAAAGCCGTGCGTATCAAAAAAGATAAAAAAGCTATAGAAACAGCATTAGGCAGCAAACAAACAGAACTTGATGCTTATATACAAACTAATAAACTAAGCTTAAAAAAGGATGAAGACGTGGCCAAACTTATTACGTATTATAATACATTATAAGTTGATTTTGCCTATTTTTAGCCTTACTAAACATTTAGGATAAATGTTCATTATCCTTTTGCACGTATAATTAATGATTAGTAGTTGTAAGGCCCTTTAGTATCTGTATGATCATCAATTATAAATTCAAGAGTTTCTATTTAAAAGCAAGCGTACCGTTAGTTGTACTTGTTTTTTCATTAAAAATAGTTTCGGCTCAAATAAATAAAGATACTCCTCCATTGCCTATAGCTGATGTTACCGACAGCTATATGAATTTTGCAGAATATACCGGCCTGGTGGGTTCTCCTTTTTATAATAAAGATTGGGTGAAGGCTGATGTTACGTTACGAAATGGTATCATTTTAAAAGATACCTTAGTTAGATACAGCGACCTTAAAGATCAATTATATACTTGTGCGCCGGGTAACCAATACATCACTTTTCATAAGGCTGTGATTGAGTTTACAATAATTAACCAGGATGCAACACTATCACACTTTAGTATTTTTCCGGGGAATGGGAAATTTGCAGATGGTGCTTTTTTTGAAGTACTAAGTGACGGGGACATTAAATTGCTCAAAAAAAACGTAAAAACAATATCCGAAAACCGGGCAGGTATAGGCACAGCTGTTTTTACACGTACAGTGGTTGATAATATTGATTATTATCTGCTGATTAATGGCAAAGCTATCCGCATTAAAAAAGATAAAAGAAGCGTTGAAGCTTTATTGAAAAATAAGAAACCAGAGCTTAACGCTTACCTACAGGCTAATAATCTTGACTTAAAAAAAGATGATGATCTGGCTAAATTGATCAATTATTATAACACATTGTGACTATTTTAGCGATATGTTATCCATCTATTTTATTGATTTTAATAATTAGCTGTTTTATATACTACCTGTGTTTTAATATGGTCAATTACTACTTCGCCAGATCTTATTTAAAAACAACTCTTCTTTTAGTCGTATTATCTGTTTGCTTTAAAACCGCCGTTGCACAAACAATGAGCGATAAATCAAGTCCGTTAGTTGCTACCGCAGCTGGGAACCCTTTAAAAGTCACCTATTATTCTGAATATGTCGGTTCACCTTTTTTTAATGCTGATTGGGTAAAGGCCAATATTATGTTTAGAACCGGAGCTGTTATACAGGATACACTGGTAAAATATTGCGATCTGAAAGATCAGCTATTTACCCAGGGTAAGGGAGACATGTATGGCCTTTTTAACAATACTGTTATTGCATTTACAATATTTAACCCTAATGGTACCTTATCGCATTTCAGCGTTTTTCCGGGCAATGGAAAATTTGCAGATGGCGCTTTTTTTGAAATATTATGTGACGGTGATGTTAAACTATTGAAAAAAAATGTCAAAACAATATCCGAAAACAAAGCAGATATAAGCACCGCTGTATTTAGTCGCATTATAGTTGATAATGTTGATTACTATATTTTAATTAATAATAAAGTAGTTCGTATTAAAAAAGACAGGAAAAATGTAGTGCCAATATTTAAAGACAAACAAAAAGAGCTGTACAGCTATGTGCAAACTAATAAACTCAATTTAAAAAACGAGTCTGACCTGATAAAGCTTGTTAATTACTATAATACCTTATAGTTCAATTTTTTGAGCAGCAATACCCGCCTTGGTTAAATCATTAATTTCATCCACATATATTTTTTTACAGGATATATAATTATTGATAATACTTTCAGAATATTCATCTCTATCACCATTATAAATAACGGCGCGTACGGGAATATTCCTACTTTTTAACGCCTCTAATGATAATAAGCTGTGATTAATACTCCCCAGGTAATGTTTAATAACCAATACTACATCGGCTTTTAGTTGTTGTATCAGGTCTATCATTAAAAAATTATTATTAAGGGGCACCATTAAGCCACCAGCTCCTTCAATTATTAGCTGATTATCTGTAGCAGGCATCATAATTTTTGCTGGATCAATTATAATACCATCTAAATCGGCAGATTTATGAGGAGAGTAAGGCTGTGTTAAACGATAAGCCTCGGGGAAAAATTTTGAAAGCGTATTGCTTATTAAACTTTTAACTTTCAGTGTATCGCTATTATCCAGATCGCCTGATTGAATTGGTTTCCAATAATCGGCTTTTAAGCTTTCTGTTAAAACAGCAGCTATAATAGTTTTGCCTATGCCGGTACCAATACCGGTTATAAATAACGGGGCTTTATCCATATATCAAATTATTTACAGCCTGAGTTAACAAGGCTATTTCGGTATGCGTGTTAAATGAGTGCAGGCATATTCTTATCCTTTCGCTTCCTTTAGCAACTGTTGGGCTGCGTATGGCTCTGACATCTAATCCGTGATTTTGCAGGTCGGTGGCTGCTTTTGTCGCCGCTTCATTGCTCTGTAAAATCATGCACTGAATGGCGCTATAACTGTTAATTAAAGGATATTCTGCTATTGATTGCAGTTGCAACTTAAATATATCTATATTCTGTCGAAGCGCCGCGATATCATCTCCCGATCCCTGCAGCAACCTGCAAGCCATTTTTATAGATGCCAGTTGATGTAAAGGCGCAGCAGTTGTGTATATGAACGAGCGTGCAAAATTTATTAAATATTCGCGCAGCAAATTATTACCTAATACAATAGCGCCATGACATCCCAACGCTTTGCCAAAAGTTATTACACGGGCAAATATTCTGTCTTCAATTTCAAGTCGAGGTATAATACCAGTATTGTATAGACCCACGGCATGTGCCTCATCAACAATTAGTTGCGCACCGTATCTTTCTGTCAGGTTTAAGATATTTATTATATCCGGGCTATCGCCATCCATAGAGTATACACTTTCAATAACTACATAGCAATTTCCTTTGGCTTGTTTTAATTTGCCCTCAAGGCTCTCCAGATCGTTATGTTTAAAGCTATACCGGTTAGCGTGGCTTAATCGCGCGCCGTCAATAACAGAAGCGTGTATCAGTTCGTCAGTAATTATGGTATCGCCGCGTTGGGGCAGGGAAGAGAGTAAACCTAAATTAGCGTCGTATCCCGAATTGAATAATAAACCTGCTTCAGCATTAAACATTTTAGCAATTTCCTGCTCCAAAGCCTCAGTATAAGACAAATTCCCCGAAATTAATCGCGAACCGGTAGAGCCGTTTAAGTTAGGATGATGGTTTGCTATCTCTTCATTAATTAGCTCTTTAAGTAAGGATGAGCGCGAAAACCCCAGGTAATCATTCGAGCAAAAATCAGTAAGGCTATTTTCGAGTTTCAGAACCCGATAGGAGCCTGCTAAGCGCCTTTCATTAAGCTTTTGTTTGAGATGATTTTCTACTAAACCCACTTTACAATTTTAGGTAAAAATAAAAAAAGCCCCGCTTTATACGGAGCTTTTATTTTGAAATAGCTTAGGCTTAATTACCGCCGCCTTGCATCATTTGTTTCATCCGCTCGTTACGTGGGTCAACTACAGTTTTTTGGTAGTTTGCAGCTTGGTCTGCGGTTAAAACAGCTTTGATTTTAGCATCTGTTACAGGTTGCATTTTCATAAAACTCTGCATAGCTGCCCTTCTGTCGTCACCACTGGCAGTCATAATACTATCGCGGCTTTTGGCTTGGCCTGTTAAACTAGCCGTGATTTTAGTTGCCTGATCATCAGTTAGCGATAATGATGTTTTCCATGCCGCCACCTGTTGGTCTGGTGTCATTCTTTGCCTGCCTTGCGCATGGCTTGCAGCGCTTATTCCTATTACTAAAGCGCATACTAATAATACTTTTTTCATGTTAGTTTGATTTTTAGAGTTTACATTGATTAACACTAATATAGAACTATCTGCTTATTAATTAAAATATAAAAGCGGCTTATGGGCCGCTTTATATCCTTTAACTTGGTAATATTAGTTACCGCCTTGCTGCCTTTTAGCGCGCATTTCATCCTGTTGCTTTTTCCATGCAGCTTGTTGATCGGCAGTTAATACAGCATTTACTTTGGCAGTAGTCGCTGTCATCATAGGGCGCATTTTTTCTCTCATGGCATCCATATCACCATTAGCTGCTGTTCTTAAGCTATCCATGCTTTTTGTCTGCGCAGTATAAATTGCTGTAATTTTAGTAACCTGATCATCGGTTAATGCTAATGAGGTTTTCATTGCAGCTACTCTATCAGCAGCTGACATTCTCATCCCGCCTTGTGCGTGGCTAACTGCGCTTATTCCTATTACAAATGCGCATACAAAAAATAATTTTTTCATTTCTTTTCGGTTTTTAATGATTGTTAAAATAGTTTTTACTAAGATATAACTAACTATAAGTTAATTGAAATAATTGCGACCAAAAGCCATATTTTGTAGACCATTCGGAATACATTACTCTCCTGGTTTTCGTTTAAATAAAAAAGCGACTGACGTCGCTCTCTTAAAAATTTATGCAGGATAATTAATTACCACCGCCGCCACCGCCATTGCCTCCACGGCCACGTTGCGGCATAGCATCAAATTGTTTTTGCTGATCGGCTGTTAAAACAGCTTTAATTTTAGCGTTAGTAGCTGTTCTTAATGCAGTTTGTGCCGGCATACGTGTATCTCTGTCTGGTACGGCTGTTCTTAAGCTGTCTTGTGATTTGATAGAAGCCGTGTAAATAGCTGTAAGCTTGGTAGCCTGATCATCAGTGATACCTGTAACTGCTGCTTTTAGCCTGGTTAATGACTGTTCAGGTGTTTGTGGCTGTCTGCCCTGGGCAAAGCTAACCGCGCTAACGCCCATTACGAAAGCACATACTAATAATAACTTTTTCATTTTTTCTCGTGTTTATGTTTGGTATAGGATAAAGATAAAACGTTAAGGTTTAATATGTGTTTTGTAACTTAATTGTTGCCCTCTAATTTAGCGATAGAGCGTTGCATCTGCGCCATCATGCTGGTCAGGCTTTCCATAGTAGGTTCGGGAGCGGGTAGGGGTAAATGAGTTGATATGTAGGCTTTGGCTTTCCAGATCTCTAAAATATCTTCGCCGTTTATTTCGTAAGGCTCATAAACCGGATTGTCTGACACCAACTTCAGCTTTTTACTATCCTTAAATTTATTACCGATGCGTTTATATACCACACCATCGTTTTTTGATATGATGACATAAGTTTCGGCAGGTTTAACATCGCCCCAGTTTTCAACATATTCCCCTATTATAGTAGTACCTGATACCAGCGGTAACATTGAGTCGCCTTTTATTTCAAACCCACGATAGGTGCCCTGCTTAAACATGGGCAGGTACAATTTAGGTAATTGCGAAACATATTCCGGATCGGCATAGCCATTCATATAACCGGCGCTGGCCTTTAGGGGCACCATTTCAATATTCTCATTATCCTCCTTATCAACCGATATGCTCAGGATACGAAGATTTGAAGAATCGCCTTTTGGTTTTGGCGTCCACTTTTCATTAATAGTTTCATTAATAAAGTCATCTAACGATATCTCAAAAAATAATGCTATCTTTTTTAGCAATTCATATTTAGGCTCGGCTCTTTCTTCTTCATATGCACCAACTAACGACCGTTTTATACCAACCTGATCAGCAAATTGTTGCTGTGTTAAACCTTTCTTTTTCCTTAAAAATTTAATATTTGATGAAATTGTTGCCATAAAATTTGGATTTGCTAAAATAGTTAGTATTTTTATGCTCATAAAATTAGTAATTATTTTTTAAACAGCAAATTTTAATTATCAAGATGAAACGCTTTATCTACATTATCACAGACAGAAACAGGAATAACCTGCATGTTGGCTTATGCTCAGACCTTTTAAAAACCCTAAAATTTTATGGTGAAATGCCAACCTTGTTTTTCGACAGCGCGCAGCAATTAAATAGATTGGTTTATTTTGAAGAAATAAATTCGGAAGAGTTGGCTATGGAACGCTTTAAAACAGTAAGCACTTATACCAGGCCCCAAAAAGAAAAAATGATCAGACCTGTTAACCCTGACTGGGTAGATCTGACCATTGGTTTAAACTTTGAAAGCGGTTTACGCAGCAGGCCGCAATTGCGCCCATCAATAAACGCACACCGTAAACCGGCTATTTTTTAATGAACTTCAACGCGCCCGAATTCATGCAATATCGTTTTCCGCCTCTATCGGCAGGGCCGTCGTCAAATACATGGCCCAGGTGCAGGCCGGTACTGCGTTCAATAACTTCGTCGCGGGTCATGCCGTCGCTGTTATCGGTAACTATTTTAATTTTTTTCATATCAACCGGCTTAACAAAGCTTGGCCAGCCGGTGCCGCTATCATATTTATCGTCCGAGCTAAATAATACTTCGCCCGTTGCGGCACTTACATAAACACCCTTTTCATGGTTATTATAGTAAGCGTTTTTGAAGGGCGGTTCGGTTCCGCTCTCTACCATAATGTAATAAGCATTTGCGCTTAGCACTTTACGCCATTCGGCTGCGGGCTTACTTAAGCGTCTGCTATTATCCTGCCCATTGCTGTATTGACAACCAAACATAGTGGCTGCTGTTAATATCAATACTGCTAAAATTGATCTTTTCATTTTCTGTTATTTTTTCTTGATATACCTAAATTACGTAAATATAATTAACGTAGTTTGTCATCAATCCGTCTGTTTATATGTTTTTAAATTTAGGTATCAGCACCGAATTTATAAGATGTATCAGCCCGTTATTTTGCTTAATATTAAAACGGTTTATAATGCTTTGTCCGCCGTTTTCATCAATCAAAACTATATTTCGGTTTGCGTCAAGTTTAGCCATTAATTTATTGCCGGTGAGGGTAATAAACGTTGCTAGGCCCTTGCTTATATTTATTTGATGCACAATATCACCGCTGGTAACAATACCCGGCAAAGCGTGATAAGTAACTAAAGCTATCAGGTCATATTTATGATCGTTGTGGAATAAAGTATCGAGCTTACCGGCGGGTAAACCGGCAAAAGCTTGCTCGGTAGGGGCAAATACAGTGATAGGGCCCTTGCTTTTAAATGTTTCCGTTATCCCTGCAGCCTGAATTATTCTGTAAAAAGTAACCAACTCTTTCGATGCAGAAATATTTGTAGCAATATCATTTACAGACAGCATAGCCGCACCATCCGGCTTTTTTAAGGTTGACGGCTTTAGTTTACTGATTTTTAGAGAATCGTTTCTTTGCGGCGATTGAGCAAATAATGCGCCCCCATATAAAACCATACAAATTAATAAGATCAGTTTTCTCATGTTATACTAAAGTACATAACCCGTAAACTGATGTTATGTTTATAGATTTAAAACTTACCAACCTGGTGTAAAGCCTAAACCAAATACCGGTTTATTTACGTCGTTACGATTAAAAGGTACAGCCAAATAAGGCTCTAAAACAAAGTATCCGAATATATTTACCCGCATAGATATTCCAGAACTTAGCGCCGGCACACGTTGATTGGTATTATAAACACCATTTCCACTGGCATCAGTACCTATGCGGTCAGGAGCCATTTGGAATTTAACCTGGTTGCCTGAGTTCCATGCCAAACCTGCATCAAAAAAGAAGTTCAGTTCTGAAAAAAAGAATTTCGATTTAATTTGCGAAAGCCTTTCAGGCCCGGCAAATGGTAAACGCACCTCAAAGTTAGCAACTGCTGTTCGGGTGCCTGATAACTGATCTATCGTAAAACCATTGCTTGGTTTACCGTTGCCATTATAAAATGTTTGCGCCTCGTAACCGCGTATTAAAAACGGATAACCTACATATAAAGGATATAATCCATCCGAGTTACCGAAACGACCATAACCATACAGCCTGGCAGCAAAGGTTACCGGGTCAACACGTACATATTTTCTTAAATCGATAGTAGGTGCGAAGAATTTATAAGTACCAAAATCGTACTCGGCCTCTATACGATAGCGGAAACCATTTAAAGGCGATGCAACACCAAAAAACGAATTATCGCCAACTAATGATGTATTTATATTAAAAACGGTGAATGGTTTTAAAACAGCGCCTCCATTTAATGGGTCGGAATTATAGGAACTATTTGAAATATGATTTTTCTGAAAATCGATCACGTTCCCGGTGGTATCATAAAAAGTACTGTATCGGTCAACCCGGTAATAATATTGGGAAGCGCCACCACCCACCTCAACTCTTGTTACTTTTGAAAGTGGATAGGATGTAAACAACGAAGCCTGATCCTGGAAAACGCGAATAATATCGTAACGTTCCTCGGTAGCAGGAATAGTTTTACCGTTAGCGTTGTATGTAGTATTTACAACATTATAATTAGCAAACTGATAGGGTATATGCGATATACCACCACCCCAGTTCCAGCGGCCTGTTTGATTAATATACAATACCTGCGCGCCAAAATCATACACTTCACCATTAATAGCTGCACCTACATAAATTTGGTTTCGACCCAAAATATCGCTGAACACGCCCTGAACGCCACTGGCCAAACCCGTACCAAACGAGCTTACCGACGCACCGATACCACTGCTCGCCAGGTAGTCCATTTTAAACTTAGGTTTATAGTCCTGGGTTTTTATGGAATCTGTTGGTATTTTTTGGTAAGCGAGATAATTATTCAGATTTGAATTGATCAGATCGACACCAACCGCACGTGCCGGTGGCAGCATAGCCGCATCAAAATTGATATCAGCAGCATCAATAGTTTTAGGCGTAAAATCCGACGCTTTAGCATTATACAACGAATACTTTTGGGCACGATAATAAGAGTAAACAATATCATTATTGGCCGATATGCTTAAAGCAGGTGAGAACTCGGTGATACCACAAATACCGGTAAACAGGTCGGTCATTTGCTCAACCTTACCGATGGCTAAAGTATAACGATACATGTTGCGGAAACCATCGCGGTTTGATAAAAAGTAAATTTGCGTACCGTCTGACGAATACTGCGGGTTTAAGTTATTGGCTCCATTAAATAATTTGATATCGGTTATCTGCCCGGTTGCCAGGTCATACTCTGCCAAGTTAAAGGTGATATCCTGCGAAAGTGTACGATCATAAGTTGCTCTGTCGCTCGAAAAAACTATCTTCTTACCATCCCGCGAAAAACTGGGCTGATTATCTGAATACTTATCATTAGTTAACTGAGTAACTTTTTTTGTATTGAAGCTGTACATATACAGGTCGCTCTGACCCTCTGATAATCCTTGGAAAACAATTTCATTGCCGTTTGGCGACCATGACAGATTGCTAAACTGCTCGGCTTTTTCCATAGAGATGTCCTGTATAACGCGCCCACTCGGCACCTCAACTACCAGCATACGGTTACGCCCCCGGTTAAATACACTGAACGCGAACTTCTTACCATCAGGCGACCATGTACCGGCCGATTCAATAAAGTTAAATTCGTCGATATGCGTATTGGAGACTTTACTGGTGAGCTTTTTTATGACGACCCCGGTTTTCGCGTCGGCCAGAAACAGATCGATCGTAAACAGGTTCTTTTCTGATAAGAATGCTAAATACTTTCCATCCGGGCTAATAGCCGGAGCCACATTCATCTTACCCGAATTTTTATCGCTGATAACTAACTGCCCAACAGGCTTTTGAACCGTATCTTTTAAATAAGGTTTATAGCTTGCCTCGATGGAATTTTTCCAAAGTCGTGACAGTGTTTTATCGTCATAACCAAAAGTCCGCCTTATTCCATAGGCTAATCCGAAACGTGCGGTATTTTTAAAGAACGGGGTAATAATCGTATCGCCATAAGTCGACCCGATAAAGCTCCAGAATGCCTCACCATAACGGTAAGGGAAGTATTTGTTGCTCTCCGTCAGATCGCGAACCGTAGGTATATCATGATTCAAATAAGCATCACGCATCCACATAGCGGTGTAGGAATCTCTTTTACCTAATGACAGATACTCGGCCATACCCTCAATCATCCATAATGGCAGGTTATTTATGTTGTCGTAATTAGTATCTTCATGACCCAATAATGCATGGTATTGAAAGGCATGCACCAATTCGTGACCTATAACATGACGCGTCATTTCGTTATTCTCCATCACCGGCATTACCACGCGATTCTTTAAACCTTCGGTAATACCGCCTGTACCTACATCAATTTCGCCATCAATAGCTGTGGTTTGTTGAAAATCAGGATGATTTGCATACAGTATAATAGGGTTGGGGTTCCTGAAAGTATCTCTGAATACCTGTTGATGAACCGTATACCATAACTCGCTTTCCTGTGCAAACCGTTTGATCATACTATCATTTTTCATGTAGTAGTAGATCTCGAAATGCGGAGTTTTATATACCTTGAACTTCAGGTTTTTATAGCGAACCTTATTTTGTCCGAAGTATTGCGCCTTAGCTGCCGGCGCAAAAAGCAACAGACTCACAGCACAAATTAAAATCCATGAATATTTTTTCGCTTTGGTAACAGAGGTATAGTTTCTATCCATAAATTTTAATCTATCGGCATTAATTTTAATAAATGCATTGTTAAAACTTTAATCATATCAAGGCGTCCCACCGCTTTGTTTTCCCTCGGGAAGCAATACGCCCCGTGTTGTATCCGCCTTCATATCCAGGCTATCGGTAGCAGTTGTATCAACCGATAATCGTGGTGACGGGCAATCGTAATTCTTTGTAATTTTTGTCCACGGCTTGGGGAACATGCCATAGGTATATCCCGACTGCGGATCGGCATAAACCCTTTGCATAAAACTGCCGAAAATAGGCAGGGCAGTATGTGATCCTTCACCGCTTTCTGATGTAGTAAAGTGAACGCTGCGATCGTCGGCGCCAACCCAAATGCCGGTTACCAGGTCCTTGGTGATACCCATATACCAGCCGTCAACATAATCAGACGAGGTACCGGTTTTGCCGCCAATCTGGTTGTCTTTTTTCCACAGGCCCGGATATTCCCATAAAGCTTGTGAGGTGCCACCTGGTTCTTCCATACCACCTCTAAACATATAAAGCATTAGCCAGGCAACTTCTTCGCTGATCACCCTTTCGGTTTTCAATACAAAATCTTTTAACACATTGCCATCCTGGTCGGTAATTTTAGTAACCAGTAAGGGGTCGATCTTTTCGCCTTTATTTAAGAAAGTGCTGTAGGCACGCACCATTTCGTAAACCGATACGTCATTTGATCCTAAAGAAACCGAAGGAACAGATTTTAAGGGGCTTTCAATCCCGCATTTATGGGCATACTGAACAATTTTATCCCAACCCACCTGCTCGGTTACTTGCGCAGTAATAGAGTTAACCGATTTACCCATGGCCCAGCGCAATGACATTTCCTGGTAGCTGAATTTAAAATCGGCATTGTTAGGTTCCCAAACCTGGTCTTTACCTGCGTCTTTATATTTGATAGATACGGGTTTATCGGTAAACTTATCGCATGGTGTAAAACCGTTATCTAAAGCGGTTAAATAAGCGAACGGCTTAAATGTAGAACCGGCTTGTCTTTTTGACTGGTTTACGTGATCGTAATTAAAGTACTTATGATTAATACCGCCTACCCAAACTTTTATTTTTCCGGTGGATGGTTCGATGGTCATCATACCGGTATTGAGTATGCGGGTATAATATTTTATAGAATCTACGCTTGAAAAAGTAGTATCCCTTTCACCATTCCAGGTGAATACTTTCATCTTTTTAGGTTTATTAAAATACTGCTTGATTATGACCGTATCGCCATGATATTTTTTATCCAGCAAATTATAAATAGGTAAACGCTGCTCGGCTTTTAATAAAAAGTCTTTTATCTCAACACCTTTTGAATCGCGCCATGGATTTTTAGTGCCCCAGATACCATTAAAGCGGCGTTGCAGCATTTTCATTTTTTCGGCTACAGCTTGTTCGGCGTATTGTTGTAAACGTGAATCAATGGTGGTATATATTTTTAAACCGTCCTCGTATAAATCGTAATCATTATCATGGCACCATTTTTTTAACCAGCGGCCCACCGCTTCGCGGATGTATGAATCGCCATGCGAATCATCCTCAACATAGCTTAAATTAAGGCCGACAGGCATTTTGGTATAGGTATCGTACTCTGCTTTTTTCAAATAGCCGTATTTTTCCATCTGCCCTAATACTGTATTCCTGCGCTCAACAGAGCGTTCCGGATTGTTTATAGGATTATAGGTTGATGTGGCTTTAAGCATTCCTATTAAAGTGGCAGCCTCGGCAGGAGTAACAGCGTCGGGTGTTTTATCAAAGAATTTTAATGAGGCAGTTTTAATACCAAATGAATTATTGCCGAATGGTACAGTATTCAGGTATAATGTCAGTATCTCTTGCTTGTTATAAATATGCTCAATTTTATAGGCCGTAAGCCATTCCTTGCATTTTGAAATCAGCGTACGTACCAAAGGGACGTGTCTTAAAAGCCCCTGCGATTTACGTTTACGGGTAGAGTAGAGGTTTTTAGCTAATTGCTGTGTAATGGTACTGCCGCCCCGTTTATCGCCTTTGGCAGTTGAAAGTATGCTGGTAAAAAACGAATAGTAATCAACACCACCGTGTTTGTAAAAACGTACATCTTCGGTAGCTACCAACGCGTTGATGAGGCTGGGGGAGATCTGCTTATACTCAACCGGCGAGCGGTTTTCGTGATAAAACTCACCGATCAGTTTACCATCGGCCGTATAAACCTGCGAACCTACCGCTAAGCTAGGCGCTTTAATATCCTGCATATCAGGCGAGTAGCCAAACAGCCACAGAAAATTAAGCTCGATGCTGCAAAAGAAGATAATTATAGCGTAAATAAAGATAAGAAAGTAGCGTAAGTATTGGTTTTTTATACGTCTGAACATGCGGTAAAGATGTAAAATTATGGCTCAAAATCATAGCCGGTTAGCAATTATGTATCAACGTACTTTTAACAGTTAAATTTTGTAAGATTTATACTACTAAGACGCTATAATTTACTTTTTGGTTGCTTTGGCAAATTTATTAAATGCAAGGGCTTGTGATATCCAACTATCAAATTCTTTTTTTGTTTTCATAGCCTCGTCACTTACAAACACAAAATCTTTTAAAGCCTTACCATTGCGTATCATCCCTCGAACTCCATGCTGTTCAAGCGCCTCTTTGTAAGCAGGGCCGATACGGCAAAGCATTTCATCGCCGCTGGCACAAACACACATTTTATCATCAACCATAAAGCATATACCGCGAAACATTTTTTTTTCCTCTATAGATAAGTCATATACGGACAGCGCTTCACGGATTTTGTCGGCAAGTTTTTCATTGTAAGCCATATCCAAATATAATAATGAACCAATAAATGTATAGTTTAAATAAAAGTGAATAATTTATTATATTTATTCTATAGAATTTATAGACTTTATTATATTTGCTTCAACTAACATAATTCTTATCCTAATTAACTAGCTGCTATGAAAAAGCGATCCTTATTCACTACATTTTTTGCATCATCATTTTTTTTATTTACAAGTGCCGTTGCCAAACCAATCGATCCTGTAATAAACTGGAACTTAATTACCGTAAACGCTACCAAAACAGCCGGACTAAACAGCAATTTAGGCAGCCGGATTGAAGCAATAGAGGCTATTGCTGTGTATGATGCTGTAAATTCAATTAAGCACTTTGGCACACCCTATCATTACAACGTCCCTGTTAAAACTCAAGCCTCGGTACAGGCTACAGTTGCCTACGCTGCATATGCGGTTTTAATCACTTATTTTCCCCAACAAAAAACGGCGCTCGACGCTGAACTGGAAAACAGCCTTAAAAATATAACAGATGGCCCCGTAGGTAGTGCCCGGGTAGTTGGTGAAGCATCGGCTGTGGCTATTACAACCCTTAGGGCTAATGATGGTTCGAGCCCGCTCACTACTTATACTGATAAGCAAAACTTAAAAGCGGGCGAATACCGACTTACTCCCGGTAAATTTTCGCCTGGAATTGATGTGGAATGGGGAAAAGTAAAGCCTTTTATATTAACAGATAATAAACAGTTTTTACCCGAGCCGCCCCCGGCACTAGGCAGCGATGAATATAAAAAAGCATTGGCAGAAGTTGCCGGAATGGGAGAAATAAAAAGCACCAAACGTACAGAAGATCAAACCCATATAGCACAATTTTATAAACAAGACGCCGAACTTACCGTAAATGAGGGCGCACGTTTATTGGCGGCCAGTCATGCCACATCATTGGAAGAAAACGCATTGATATTTGTTTTGGTTGATATTGCGGAAGCCGATGCCCGAATTGAAGTTTGGGGAGGTAAATACGCTTATTTATTCTGGAGGCCTGTAACCTCATTAAATGCTGAAACTGATGGCTCTGTAAAAGACTACACCAAATGGACGCCGCTTATCAATACACCTGCACATCCAAGTTATCCAAGCGGGCACAGCGCAACGGTCACTGCCGGGTACGAAGTGCTTAAACATTTTTTTGGCGATAAAGATAAACTTGAATTACATACTACCACGCAAGGCGAACCTGCCCGTATTGTAGAAACGTTGAGTAAAATAGAATGGGAAAATGGTTATAGCCGTATTTATGGTGGTATTCATTATCCGTTTGAAAACACGGCCGCCCAAAACATTGGCCGTAAAGTAGCCAATTATACGATTGAAAAAGGCCCTAAGCTTTTAAACAAATGATGCTATTTTTAACGTTACCATGAATAGCCTCACACTTTCACAAAAACTGCATTACATACTTCGCCTTGCTGTGGCTATGTGCTTCATTGGTCATGGCGCACTCGGTATTATCACCAAACCCATCTGGGTAAACTATTTCGCTGTGTTTGGCATAGGGCATGATATGGCTTACACTTTAATGCCCATATTAGGTTCGGTCGATATTTTATTAGGGCTGATTATGCTGGTTTACCCCGTACGGGCCATAGTCCTATGGCTGGTAGTTTGGGGAGTAGTTACCGCCAGCCTGCGTCCATTATCAGGCGAGCCATTTGCCGAACTGATAGAACGTGCGGGTAACTTTGGTGCGCCACTGGCACTCCTTATCTTATCAGGTGGATTTGGCACTTTTAAAACTTTATTTAAACCTATAAGTCCTGATGTAAAACCCGATACGGAAACCCTGAAACGGGTAACCATTTGCCTGCGTGTCACTGTATTTTTATTACTGGCCGGTCACGGTTGGTTAAACCTGGCCGGCAAGAAAGGGCTGCTTGGGCAATATACCTTATTAGGTTTTGCTAACGCGATGGGCACAGCGCATATAGTTGGCGCTTTTGAAATTACTGCTGGTTTGTTGGTACTCATAAAACCATTACGCCCATTGCTACTTGTTTTCCTGGTATGGAAAATGGCCAGTGAGTTATTCTATCCGCACTGGGAAGCGTTTGAGTGGGTTGAGCGTGGCGGTAGTTACTGTACCATTTTGGCTTTATGGTTTTTGGCGGATAGGGTAGAAACCAAGAACTCAACTTTAAGTCCTGCCGCATAATACAGATTGTCATGCTGAGCATGGCGAAGAATCTTATAGCGCTTACAAGATTTTTCATTATGCTCAGCATGGCAAATGTTTTTATTTGAAATGCGCTTCCGTCACAAAACTTGATTTCCCGTTTTTAAATGCGATAGCTTTGATAGTCATATTCGCTGAAACAGGAACGGGTTTAACGTAGACAGTTGATGATGTTGTGGGTGTAGAGCCATCCAGGGTATAATAAATAGTGTTGGCCTCTGTGTCATTACTATTAATAGCAACCAGGGTTGGCGGGGCAAATGTTTCCAATGGGGTGATAACCGGGTTTGGAACGATCAACTCATCGGCAATGGCCGATACGGGCTTTTCCAGGTCCTGTGTAAACAGTTTATTATCCAGCCTGCCCGTGTATACTTCAAACTCACCGCCGTTGGCTATATCATCAAAATTTAAATAAAGTTTACTGTACGATCGTTTATTCAGATTCATACCCTGCAGGTAAATATTATTACGGCTTACCGATGAACCTGAATTGAGGATAGTGAAGCTTTTACCATTTTCGAGGTGAATAACCGTTTTTTCGAATTGTGGTAACCCTACCTGGAACTGCTGCTGCCCGGGCGCTATATTATAAATACCCAACGAGCTCATCACATACCAGGCCGATATTTGTCCGCAATCATCGTTACCGGCAAGTCCATCAGGTTTATTTTTGTATTCTTCATTTAATATGCGGTTAATGTAGAACTGCGTTTTATAAGCCTCATCAGTAAAATTGAACAAATAAGCCATGTGATGGCTCGGCTCATTACCATGCGCATATTGACCGATTAAACCCGTTACATCGGGCTGTTTAATTCCGGTTAGCGGGGCGGTTGTAGTAAACAATTCATCCAGTTTTATAGCAAATGCTTCTTTGCCACCTGTGCGGTTTATTAGTCCGGTAACATCCTGCGGTACTAAAAAAGTATATTGCCAGGCATTACCTTCTGTATAGTTCTTATTTATCTCGGTAGGATCGAAGGGTTTAAACCAATCGCCGTTTGTGCGGGCCTGCATAAAGCCATTATCTTTATTCTGCACATTTTTCCAGTATTGCGCCCGTTGAATGTAAGTAGCATAATCCTGTGGCTTATTCAACATTTTAGCCATTTGGGCTATGCACCAATCGTCATAGGCATACTCCAATGTTTTTGATACCGATTCTGCATTCTCATCGGCTAAAACAGCACCATTCTTTTTGTACGAGTCTAATCCTTCCCGATCCATATTTACAGCCGCTTTCATAGCGGTATAAGCTTTATCCACATCAAAATCACGTATCCCTTTGGCATAAGCATCCACAATAACCGGGATGGAATGATTGCCGATCATACAAAAAGTTTCGCTCGAACCTAATGGCCATATTGGTAATAATCCTTTCTGATCGTACATGGCCAAAAAGCTTTTTATAAAGTCGAGCGTTCGTTTACGGTCAATCAATTCCAGCAATGGATGTTCGGCCCTGAAAGTATCCCATAAAGAAAAAACAGTATAATAATTAAAGCCGGTAGCAGTATGTATTTTCTGATCAGTACCACGATATTGACCATCAACATCACTATAGATGTTTGGCGATAACATACTGTGATATAATGCAGTATAAAATATAGTGCGTTTAATTTTACCATAGTCAACTACGGGTTCTTTTTTTGCAGCCTGGCGGGGATAACCATTAACTATGGGCACATCAGCATCCGTTTGCTTTTCAGGGCCGCCGCCCTCTACTTCAATTTTTGCAAGCTCATTGATCCAGGCGGTTTTTGCATTACGCTGTACTTTTTTAAAATCAAAATCAGGCATTTCAGCATCCAGGTTCTTCAATGCGCCTTCGGTACTTACTGATGAAATGCCGACTTTCGATATGACCTCCCCGGGATTATTGAATTGTATAAACAGCTTTATATTTTTCCCTTCGGCTTTCTTTATGTCATGTTGTAACTGGTCATTTACGGCTATGCCATAAGTTTTGAAAGGTTTTGAAAACTTAGCGTAGAAATAAACATACTGATCAGTAGCCCAACTTTTTGATTCGCGAAAACCACGGATCTCATAATCATTTACTACCTCGATCCATGAGTTAATTACCTCATCACGATGCTTCAGGTCGATGATGATATTTGCCTGCTGTGTTGATGGATAAGCATAGCGATGCATACCAGCACGGGTGGTTGCTGTAAGCTCAACGCCAATATTATATTTATCTAAAAACGTTTTATAATAGCCGGGCGATGCCGCTTCATTTTTCTTTTTAAAGGGCGAACTGTAATCCGTGTTTTTAAACTGCGGCTCGCCGGTGGTAGGCATAAAAAGTATATCGCAATAATCAGCTATCCCCGTACCGCTTAAATGGGTATGCGAAAATCCATAAACCACCGAATCGGTATAATGATAACCTGAGCAACCATCCCAGCCATCCAGCCGGGTATCGGGGCTTAGCTGCACCATGCCAAATGGCATTACAGCGCCCGGATAAGTGTGTCCGTGCCCACCGGTGCCTATAAATGGGTCAACGTATGGTGTATAATCTTTCTTTTTTTGAGCGTATGATGAAATGGCAAGAGCCAAGCTCAGCGTAATTAGCAGAAAGCCTCGAAATAACTTCATTAATATGGGGTAGTAAATTGTTGGATCAATTTTTTATGGTAAAATCGTCGGCATCCTTTAAAAAAGGCATGGCTCGGCGTGTTTTAGTAACTTCATCGGCAATTATGGTAAAGGTATACACATCTTCCTCATCTCGCTTATAATACACTACATTACCAACCGGGTCAATACAGGTAGAATCTCCTGAGTGATACACCTCGTTACCATCATGCCCAACACGGTTAACGCCTATTACATAAGCTTGGTTTTCTACAGCTCGCGCGGGTATCAATGTACGCCAGTGCAAGGCCCGGCGCTCGGGCCAGTTGGCAACAATCAGCAGCAAATCATATGTTTGGCCAACATTGCGCAGCCATACCGGGAAACGCAGATCATAGCATATCATCGGGCAAATTTTCCAGCCTTTTAGTTCAACAATTAGCTTATTTTTTCCGGCGGTATAAGTATTATGTTCCTGGCCCAGGGCAAACAAATGCCGTTTATCATAATGCTTATAGCTACCATCTGGCAACATCCATATCAACCGGTTATAATAATTACCCTTTTCGCTTATAATCAGGCTGCCTGTAACCACACAATCATATTGTTCGGCAGTTTTGTGCATCCATTGCATGGTTTTACCGCCCATGGGTTCGGCAAGCTCTTCGGCATTCATGGTAAAGCCGGTGTTAAACATTTCGGGCAGTATGATCAGATCAGTTTTTTCGCGTATACCGGATAGCCGCAAGGTGATGTTTTGCAGATTTTTATCTATTTTCTCCCAAAACAGGTATCCCTGAAACAACGTGATCTTTAAATTATCCATGGTAGTAGTTTGGCTCAGCTTTAACTAATATATAAATTTTCTTAATCAAAGTTTAAATTCGATTAATCTATTAACGGCATCATCCAGCGTTTCTTGCCTTTTGGCAAAACAAAAACGTAATACATGATGATCGGTTTCCCGGGTATAAAATACAGAAGTGGGTATACAAGCAACACCCGCTTCTCTGGTTAATCTTAATGCAAAATCAGTATCATCCTCATCCGTTAGGTGGCCATATTTAACAGATTGAAAATAAGAGCCGTATGAAGGTAATAATTCAAATTTGGTTTGCGATAATCCGGCACGGAAATAATCTCTTTTTTGCTGAAAAAATGACGGTAGGCTTAAATAGGTATCTTCATTCTTCAAATATTCGGCAATACCATATTGCATAGCTGAGTTTACACTAAATACCAGAAACTGGTGTACCTTTCTGAATTCGTGCATTAAATGTGCAGGAGCCAGGCAATAGCCAATCTTCCATCCGGTTGCGTGAAATAGCTTGCCAAATGAGGCTACAATAAAACTGCGCTGTTGCAATTCGGGATAGCGGGCCATACTATGATGCGTTTCGCCATCATAAATTAAATGTTCATATACTTCATCGCTTAATATTAGTATATCCTGATTTTTAATAATGGCGCTTAATTCATCAATATCCTTTTTATGCAATATAGTAGCCGTTGGGTTGTGCGGCGAGTTAAGTATGATGAGTTTAGTACGGCTGTTGATCAGTTTTTTTACCATCGCCCAGTCAATGCGGTAATCGGGCGGATCCAGTTCTAATGATTTTACAACGCCGCCCATTAACTTGATAGCAGGTGCGTAACAATCAAACGCCGGTTCAAATATAATTACTTCGTCATTAGGATGAATAACCGTGCTAATGATAGTAAATATGGCCTGGGTGCCGCCGGCGGTGATGGTTATTTCAGTATCCGGATCGTATTTAGCGCCGTACAGTTTTTCGGTTTTGTAAGCTATCTGTTCTCGCAGGGCCATTACACCGGCCATTGGTGCATATTGGTTGTGACCATCTTTCATCGCTTTGTTAACCAATTCGATCAATTCGGGCGAGCAGTCGTAATCAGGAAAGCCCTGCGACAAATTAATGGCACCAACCTCGGCCGCTAAAGCCGACATAGTGGTGAATATGGTTGTACCTACCTGCGGTAGTTTAGATATAATAGACGTCATGTAATCGCTAAAATAATGAAAACCCGCGAATACACTTGAAATTTATAATAATGCATATATTTATTGAACCAATTCTACTCTTATTATGAAAAAGTCCTTGCCGATAATTTGTCTGATCTTCTTGCTGTACCCTATAATTTGTTTTGGGCAATTGAGCGAAAAAGAATCACTCGTCATCAACAAATTTGGCGATCAATTAAAAAAGGATGTTGAAATTGACAACATAAAGGGCAGTATTTCAGCAACTGTCATTAAAAACAATAAGATCATCTGGTCAAACGCCTATGGTTATGCCAATCGCGACAAAAAAATTCTGGCCGATACCAATACTATTTACCGGATAGGTTCGATCACCAAAACATTTACAGCTACTTTGTTGATGCTATTGGTTGAGGATAAAAAAATAAATCTGGATGACCTGGCCGAAAAATACGTACCCGAGGTTAAAGATCTGCAAGGTTATTCTAATAAAACTAAATTCACCATCAGGCAACTTGCCTCGCATACTTCAGGATTGAAACGCGAGCCCGATATGGCACGATCAAACGTGGGCTCAATAGAGCAGTGGGAGAGGAAGTTGCTATCATGTTTGCCGAATACCTCATTTAACAGCAACCCGGGCGAACAATATCTGTATTCTAACATAGGATACGCCATACTGGGGTTGGCGCTTGAGCGTGCCGCCAACGTCCCTTATATCCAAATGGTGCAGCAACGAATATTGACACCCCTGCATATGAATCAAACTTTTTTTGCTTTAACCAAAGACAGAAAACCTCACCTGGCCGAAGGCCTGGATAATACCAAGGGCCCTGTGAATACCGATTTACCTTTACAAGAGCATGAAGGCCGGGGGTATAGGGTACCTAACGGTAGTCTGTATTCTACGCCAAATGACCTGGCTAAATTTGTAATGTCATTTATGGGCGTATCGCCTTTGCTCAAAAAATCAAGCATACAGGAAATGCAAACTGTACCAGTCGGTGGCAAAAACTATGGCCTGGGTTTATCTATCGTTCCGAGCAGGATAGTTAATGTAATAGGGCACAATGGTTCTGTACCGGGCTATACCTCACAGTTCTTTATTGAGAAAGATAGTCAGTATGCGGTTATACTCATACGCAATTCAAATGCAGGTAATACCGACCTGGGTAAAGATTCGTTAATGCTGCTAAAGGAGTTAAAATGATTTTGTTTGATCGGCGTAAAAATATCGCACGCTAAATTAATTGACTTTTCAGCTTTCACCTCATTTATCTACCTTAGTAAAATGAAGACAAAACAATACCTGCCGGTCATATTTTTAGCCTTATTAATAGCCTCGTGTCAATCGTCAACAAAAAACACTGTTCCGGTTGTTGGCTTTGTGGATGCCTTTGAGGATGCAACCATAGCACAGGCCCGGACCGGTTTTACCGATGCACTTAAAAAAAATGGCTTTAGCGAGGCTGATAAAACTGTAAAAATAGATTACCGCAACGCACAAGGGAGCATACCAACGTTAACCCAGATCGTTAATTATTTTGTTTCGCAAAAAGTTGACCTGTTGGCTACCTGTACTACCTTATCATCACTAACCGCCATACAGAACACTAAAACCATACCGGTTTGCGAGATGGTATCGCCTATACCTGAACGTATGAAAATACTGGATGCTAATGGTAAAGCACCTGCCAATGTGTTTGGCGCGGTTGAAGATCTGCCTTATATCGATACTTCTTTTGCACTCATCCCCAAGCTGTTAAAGCCCAAAGGGTCTAAGTTGGTTGTAGGCATGATCTACAATGAGTCTGAGCCACAATCGGCCGACGCGATGCAGCGAATTAAAGGCCTTGCCGATAAAATGAATATTACCCTGGTGGCATTGCCGCTTAACTCATCGGCCGATGCGCAACTGGTAACCCAGTCTTTATTGGATAAGAATATCGATGCCTTTTTTGCTAATCCGGATAATACGGTATTTGCTTCGTTTGAAACGATATTAAAAAACTGCAACCTGAAAAACGTGCCCATATTTACCAGCGAAGCTGGCCTGGTGCAAAGGGGGGCCGTGGCTGCTTTTGGCGCTGATATTTATCAATGGGGATACCAGGCCGGCGAACAGGCTGCCCAGTATTTAAAAACACATAAAATGGATGGCTTAAAACCCGAAATGGTAAAAGTGAGAAAGCGGGTGTACAATGTTGCTGCCGCGACAAAATACCATATTGCTATACCGCCAAATTTTGAAGCCGTAAAATAATGGATTTTTATCTCACCGCTTTAATACAGGGACTTTGCTTTTCGGGTATTGCGCTGGGCATTTACATATCCATGAAGATATTTAACATCCCTGACATCACTACCGATGGCAGTTATACTTTGGGCGGTGCAGTTACAGCAATATTGCTTACCCGGCATATACCGGGCTATGTGGTTTTACCAGTGGTGATTTTGGCAGGGGGTATTGCGGGCGCCATTACCGGGATCATTCATACCAAGCTTAAAATTAATGCGCTGTTGGCAGGCATACTGGTCATGACCGCCTTATACTCGGTTAATCTAACATTTATGGGGCGGTCTAATTTACCGCTGATAGGCACATCCTCTATATTTACCTGGTTACAGGTGGTAAATGACCTTCATCAAAATACTTTCATCCTGTTATCGTTATTTGTTCTGATAATTACGCTGCTGATGGGCTATTTGCTGAAAACCGATTTTGGTATTGCCATGCGGGCAACCGGTAACAGCGAAACCATGATAAGGGCGTTAGGTGTTAATACCGACAGGATGAAGATTATCGGGCTGGCTTTAGCCAATGCGTTAACCGCGATAAGCGGCTACTTGATGACCCAGTTTCAAAGTTTTGCCGATATCAGCATGGGCATAGGTGTGGTAATAATTGGCTTAGGTTCAGTCATCATTGCCGAAACCATTATTAACTGGTTTAACATTACCTCGGTATGGGTAAGCCTGGTTTTGGTGCTCGCTGGCGCTATAATTTTCCAGCTGGTATTGGCAGTAACTCTCAATATTGGTGTCGATGCAAATTTATTAAAGCTGGTAACCGCCATATTTGTATTATTGATTGTAAGTTTACCCCGTTTAAGCAACAGTAAAAGTTTATAAAATGAAAAGAATCTATAAAAGTTGTCCCTTTGTATTTATTGCCTTGTTTGCATTTACCATTTGTTTATCGTCGGGTTTACATGCCAGGGCGGCATCGCAATATTATTACCAGCTAAAGATTTACCATTTTAAAACAAAAGCGCAGGAGGACAGGCTGGACAGTTATTTCCAGAATGCTTACATACCCGCGCTGCACAAAGCAGGCGTAAAAAACGTAGGCGTATTTAAACCCATAAAACAGGATAGTCTGGATAAAAAGATCTATGTATTTGTGCCATACCGCACCTGGGACGCGTTAGAAAACACCGATCAAAAGCTATTAAAAGATCAGCAGTATCTAGATGCCGGTAAAGATTATATCGACGCGGCTTATAATAATTCGCCTTATACACGGATTGAAACTATTATAACACGCGCATTCCCCGGCGCACCGGAGCCTGCCGTACCAAACCTGACCGCTAAAAAGGCCGACCGCGTTTATGAAATGCGCAGCTATGAAGGCGCTACCGAAAAATTGCACGCCAGCAAATTCAGGATGTTTAATGTGGGCGATGAAATGGCAATTTTTAAAAAATATGATTTTAATGCCGTATTTTATTCGGAAGTAATAGCAGGCAGCCATATGCCTAACCTCATGTACATGACCACCTTTAACAGCATGGCTGATAATAAAGCGAAATGGAAACTATTTAGCAGCGACCCGACATTTGTTGCTTTAGGTAAAATACCTGAATATCAGCACAACGTATCAAAAGGGGAAAGCTTTTTTCTATACCCGGCTGATTACTCAGACTATTAAAATTGAAAAAAGGTGATTTTGATGCAGTTGTAGTAGGCTCAGGGCCAAACGGATTGGCCGCCGCTATTTTATTGCAGCAAAATGGTCTGTCGGTTTTACTGATAGAAGGTAAAGAGGAAATAGGAGGAGGCCTGCGTTCGGCCGAATTAACTTTGCCTGGTTTTACACATGACATTTGTTCGGCTATCCATCCACTGGCTGCTGCATCACCCTTTTTTAACACACTGCCCTTACACCAACACGGATTAGCATATACCTATCCGGATATTGACGCGGCACATCCGTTTGATAACGGAAAGGCGGCAATAGTTAAAAGATCGATCAATGAAACTGCTGATGTATTAGGAACAGACAAAGATGCTTACCTGAATCTGCTGCACCCACTGGTAAACCAATGGCCCGAATTATTACCTGATATTTTAGCGCCATTACATTTTCCAAAACATCCTGTGGCTATGGCCGGATTTGGATTAAATGCTTTTAAACCTGTAACACACATTACCAAACGCTTTAAAACTGAAGAAGCCAAAGGATTATTTGCCGGAATGGCAGCGCACACGATGCTGCCCTTATCAAACATGGCTACTTCGGCCATTGCCCTGGCGTTGATGGCTTCGTCACATACCAAAGGCTGGCCTATACCTAAAGGCGGCTCAATAAACATTGCCAAAGCACTGGCTTCTTATTTTACATCGATAGGCGGACAGATCGAAACCGGCCTTTATATTAAATCATTAGATCAGTTACCTTCAGCAAAAGCGGTTTTGTTTGATGTTACGCCCAAACAGCTTTTACAAATTGCTGGGCATAAATTTTCCAATATTTATAAATGGCAATTAGCACGTTACCGGTATGGCATGGGTGTTTTTAAGATAGATTGGGCACTTGATGCACCAATTCCTTTTAAAGCAGAAGCGTGCAGAAGTGCCGGAACCGTGCATATAGGAAACACTTTGCAGGAAATAGCTACAAGCGAACAACAAACCTGGCAAGGTAAACTTAGCGAAAAGCCTTTTGTACTGCTGGCTCAGCAAAGCATATTCGACCCAACCCGTGCACCTGCAGGCAAACATACGGCCTGGGCCTACTGTCATGTACCTAATGGTTCAGTTGCCGACAGAACATTGGCCATTGAAGATCAGATAGAACGATTTGCGCCCGGTTTCAGAGAAACTATTTTAGCAAAACATACCTTTAATACCGTAGAGATGGAAGACTACAATCCCAACTACATCGGCGGCGATATTAACGGCGGAGTTTTTGATATAGGGCAGTTATTTACAAGGCCTGTGCTGCGCCGCTCACCTTATACAACATCAGCAAAGGGGCTATACATCTGTTCATCATCCACCCCGCCTGGTGGTGGGGTACATGGCATGTGTGGTTATCATGCAGCAAAAAGGGCTTTGAAAGATGTGTTTGGTATGAAACTATAACACCTTGTCATTTCGACCATCGGGAGAAATCTATACACAAGCCTATCTTTCGTCTGTATATGTATAGATTTCTCCTCGTTCCTCGTCGAAATGACACCAAGTGTTTTTTATTTATTCATCGCCACCAGATCACCGTTTAACTTGATCGTGCTGCCTGGTTTAACCGTAAACCTGGCTGTTTTATCTCCATAACGTACTTTAAAAGCAAGGCCATTTACATTATGTATCTGTGCCGATTGCAGTTTTCCGTCTTTCCATTTCATACTCACTTCGTAACCACCACGCGCACGCAGACCCTGCACCGAACCATCTGTCCAGTCTTTTGATACGGCCGGTAACAGGCTGATCTCATCATCGTGACTTTGGATGAGTGATTCGGCAACCGCCGCGGTATAGCCGTAGGTAGCATCTGATTGATTAGAACCTTTATTATGCAGATTAGGTGCCAATGAATTACCGGTAAACTTTTTGATCACTTCGCCAACTTTATCGCCACGCTCTAAACGTGCCCATACGGCAATATCCCAAACAATAGGGAAACCGCCACGGGCCGGGTTCGCGTCCATCCATTTATTAATAGCATTGGTCAATTCAGGGTCGCGGCGCAAACGAATAGAACGGCCGGGATAAAAAGTAAATAATGGCGATACATTGTGACCGGCAGGAGCGGGTTTCCAATCCTCTATCCATTCTTGCAAAAAGCCTGATTTACCAATTTGATAAGGTGGTATTTTAGTTAACGCATCCTCCAGTTTTTTACGGAAATCAGCATCTACACCCAATATCTTACTGGCCTCGATACAATGCGGAAACAGTTCACGTATGATACCAATATCCATAGTAGGCGACGGCGATAGGAAAGATTCCTTGCCGTTGCTGTCAAAGTATCCATGCTCGGGCGACATAGAGAATGGCGTAACCAGCCAGCCATGTTTCGGGTCGACAACCATCAGTTCCAATAAAAACTGCGCCGAGCCACGCATTAGGCTATAATATTTCTTTAAAAAATCTTTGTCTTGGGTAAAGGCATAATGTTCCCATATATCCTGACATAGCCATGCACCGCCAACGGGCCACATACCATAGCGGGCGCCATCAACAGGAGCGGCACCGCGCCAAAGGTCAATGTTGTGATGCACCACCCAGCCACCGTGGCCGTAATACAATTTCGCGGTTTCGCCGCCGGTTACCGATTCATCCGCTAACATATCAAACATAGGCTGGTGACACTCGGGCAGGTTGCAAACCTCGGTTGGCCAGTAGTTCATTTCGGTATTAATATTTACGGTATACTTGCTTCCCCATGGCGGATTCACCGTTTCATTCCATATTCCCTGCAAATTAACCGGCTGACCGCCCGCGCGGCTGCCAGAGGCCAGTATATATCGCCCAAACTGGAAAACCAATGCCTCCAGATTAGGATCAGAAACCGGCTTATTATCTGCATTGATATTGGCAAACACGGCATAATTCTTATCAGCCACGGTTTTTATAGCGGCCAATCTTTCGTCGGTTGGCTTATTATTTTGGCTGGCATCGCCCACATTTAAATGCACGCGTCCCATTAACTTGCTAAAATCGGCTATATGGCGCTGGCGCAGCATTGCAAAATTTTTGCCCGCGGCTGCCGCCAAAATAGTGGCACATTTTAC
>DATJJI010000011.1:0-5300 GCA_035492275.1 Mucilaginibacter sp. | reverse complement strand
ATTGACCTGTTAAACAAACAGCTTGTATTAAACACCTGGGTAGCGCACGGTTCAGGTAGCGGTGATGATATTCCTGACAGATTTTCGGATAATAATGATTCGCACCAAAGCAGCCTTGGCTTTTATTTAACTGATGATGTTTACATGGGTAAACATGGTCGATCGCTAAAACTGGATGGATTAGATGAAGGTTTTAATGCCAGCGCACGTGCCCGGTCCATCGTAATACACGCGGCAAATTATGTAAGCCAGAGCACTATTGACCAACACGGTCGTTTAGGCCGCAGCTTTGGCTGCCCGGCCGTATCGCCAAAAGTATTAGAGCAGGTTATTAAAAATATAAAAGGTAAAACCGTTTTATTTATCAGCGGTAACGATTCCAGCTATAACTCAAAATACCTGGACGAGAATATATTCGCCAATTTTATATCGCCTGATAGCAATTCGAGTGTAACTGCTGCTGTAAAGTATTAATCTCAATTGTCATTTCGAACGAAGAGAGAAATCATATACATCATTCAAGTAGCAAGGCGTACAATATTTCTCGTTACACTCGAAATGACAAACTTTTTTAAGAAAGTCAATCTTGATACCTGATAATAACTACTTGATACTTACCAAAGCATTATACAGCACAATATCCAATCCATAAACATCCGGGCGAATTTGTAATGCGCCATCAGCGTCTATCCAGCCGGTTACATAGGTAATATATACGGGTACTTTTGGGCTTAGGTTAATAGTTGTAGGCTCGGGATTATCAGAAGCCATATCTTTAGTGATCAGGTCATATTTATCGCCCGCACCAAATAAATTAAGTGCAAGCGCATTGGGGTCGCCTAAACGCACACAGCCATGGCTTACCGCGCGCATTCTTAACCGGAAGGCATCCTTTGCCGGTGTATCATGCAGGTAAACGCTGCTGCGGTTATTAAACAGGAATTTTATTTTTCCTAATGAGTTATCGCTCCCGGGCTTTTGTTTAAACTCGTAGTCAGCAGAGTTGGCTTTAGTTACGGTCGACCAATCAACCGATTCAGGATCTATCAGTTTACCATTCTTGTACACATTGATACCCTTGTTGGCCAGGTAAAACTTGTCGTCGGCCGCCTGAACAATGATCTCTTTATTTGCTATACTTTGCGGGATGTTCCAGATAGGGTTAACATCAACGCTATGTATCAAGCTGTTTAGTTGTGGCGTTGAGTGCGGATTGGGTTTATCCACCCTGTCGGTATCATCATAACGCATCAGGGTTTTTGTATAATTCATATTACGGCCCTGGCCCACGCAAACCTTCATGTTTAATACAGAATGCCCGCTATCTATCACATCCAGCTTAAAATCGGGAATATTAACGATCACATATTTTTTTTCCGCGGGCTTGTTGCGCCACCTTAAGCGTTCCATGTTCACCATTACTATCCGCTTGGTTTCTTCGGGCGAAAGGCCGTTTACTCCCTGACCACTTATTAATATTTTTTGGAGGGCAAGGTATTGCGGGTCTCGGGGTTGTATGCTATCCAGATAGTTTTTAAAATTGTTTACGTGCAGCGCTTTGATCATTGATGTCGTATCAGGGCGTTCCGTAGCTGTAAAATACCGGGAATATATTCTTTTAGGGTTTACAATACCGTACTGCAAGGCATTGGTATACATAATAAGCGAGTTGGCGCTTAGTATTTCCAGTTCGGCAATGGCATGGTAGGCTTCATCCGTCGTGGTAATAGCTTTTGGGTCGTAAAACTTTTTAATAAGTTTTGCTATTTCATCCGCCTTAAACATAGTAGGGTCAAGTCCGTGCTCGTTTGCACGCTGGTAATATTCGGTAGCGGTTTTTAAATCGTTGTTGAAAATATGATCCATTGAAAAAATTGGATCGTATTGATTATGCATGTAAAACGACTTGATTACCTGCGGATAAGTTATATTTGACTTCTCCTTAGTTAATACCTGTTGAAATACAGTATCCAAACCTTCGGGGGTAACATCCTGAAAAGCTTTATTTTTGGTTTTCAGGTATAGGTTTTTTCCTATATCCGAGCGTTTTTTACAGCTTTGAAAAATAAACGTAAACGAGAAGATGGATAATAAGAGAAGGAATTTGAAACGGGTACTTATCGACATAAATTTGAACAACATACTATGGTTATAACAATAGCTATACCATTTATTCGGCAAAGATGTAATAATATTTAATAAGCTAAACATATATCAAATTAAATATTTGTAAATTAATACATGGCAGATACTCATCAACACGAAGTTTGGCTGCGCGGCCCGCTGGAAGGTATACCGCCTTTGTTACAGCCAGTTGCACATGCTTTATTACAGGCAAGGGAAGAAGTGAATCGATTCATGACGGGTTTTCCCGAGATATTATTATGGGTTAAACCAGTGGGATTAGCCTCGCCGGGATTTCATTTGCAGCACCTGGCCGGTGTGCTTGACCGGCTTTTTACCTACGCCCGCGGCGAAATGCTTACCGAGCATCAATTAACCAAACTACATTACGAAGGCGAAATGCCAGAAATTGAATATGGCGTTATTAATTTGTTAGAGGTTTTTAATCGCCAGGTTGACGAAGCTATTAAGCAATTAAGCGAAACAGACGAAACCACACTAACTGACCGCAGAGGAGTAGGCCGCGCGCAAATACCATCAACTGTGATAGGTTTATATACTCATGCAGCCGAGCATATTATGCGGCATGTGGGGCAATTGTTGGTAACATCGAGAATGTTAAAGGGGTGATATTTATTGAGGTAGTATCGTATTCCTGTTCCTCAGCCAATGATCAGCAATAACCAAAGCAGCCATTGCCTCAACAATAGGTACGGCACGCGGCACCACACAAGGATCATGACGGCCCTTGCCCGATATTTCGGAGGTGTTGCCGGCGCTGTCAACCGTGGCCTGCGCCTGCATAATGGTAGCTACAGGTTTAAAGGCTACCCTGAACTCTATAGGCATTCCATTGCTGATGCCGCCTTGTATGCCGCCAGAATAATTGGTGATAGTTTCGATATTACCTAAATGGGTTTTCACAAAAATATCGTTATGCTCAGAGCCGAGCATTTCACTGCCTGAAAAGCCCGAGCCAAATTCAAAACCGTGTACCGCGTTAATGCTTAGCATGGCTTTGCCTAATTCGGCATGCAGCTTATCAAATACCGGCTCGCCTAAGCCAACCGGGCAGTTTTGTATATAGCAGCTTACTTTGCCGCCAACGGTATCGCCTTGTTTGCGAATATCGTCAATATAAGCGATCATTTCTTCGGCAGTAGCCGGATCGGCACAACGCACAATGTTTTTTTCGCGCTCGTTAATAAACTCCTGTGCATTGATGATCTCCACATTTGGCGCATCAATTTTACCTACGCTGCTTACGTGCGCAACAATTTCAATACCTTGTGTTTTAAGTAATAGTTTGGCTAATGCCCCGGCTGCCACGCGCGCGGCTGTTTCGCGGGCCGATGAACGGCCACCGCCACGATGATCGCGAATGCCATATTTAGTTTGATAAGTATAATCGGCATGCGATGGGCGAAACACATCGGTATTATGGTTATAATCTTTGCTGCGCTGATCTTCGTTCGGTATCAGCATCATGATAGGGGTGCCGGTGGTTTTACCTTCAAACACACCCGAAAGTATCCGTACCGTATCACTCTCTTTGCGCTGAGTAGTAATTTTTGACTGCCCCGGCTTGCGTTTATCCAGTTCAGCCTGAATATAATCCAGGTCAACCTCCAGTTGCGATGGGCAGCCATCGATAATTACGCCGATAGCTTCGCCATGCGATTCGCCAAATGTGGTTATCCTGAATAATTGTCCGAATGAATTGCCTGCCATATAGCCCCCTCTAAATCTCCCCCGGTAGGGGAGACTTTAAATATCTTAATTTATTTGTGGTAAATAGGTTACTTCTTAATTTTTTTCTTTCCGGATTGCTTGTCAAAGCCCTCCCTACCGGGGAGGGTTGGGTGGGGCCTATAATTGTTCCACCTCAAACCCTACCTTTTTCAGATCGGTCCAGAAGGCAGGGTATGATTTTTCGACTACATTGGCGTCTTCAATCTCTATTTGCGGTATCAATAATGCCAGTGGTGCAAAAGCCATCGCCATGCGATGATCGTCATAAGTATTAATGAATACACGTTCAGGGATAAACTTTTCGCTGCAATCCAGTTTGTATACCTCGCCTTTTTCAATCAGCTTCACACCAATTTTAGCCAGTTCGTTCTGTAGTGCCTTGATGCGGTCAGTTTCCTTGATCTTCAAAGTTTCTAAACCTGTAAAGGTAGCCTCATGATTTAAAGCGGCACATACCACAATAATGGTTTGAGCCAGATCAGGGCATTCCTTCAAGTCGAATATTTTACGAACGATAGGTTTTACTTCTTTTTGCAGATGCACACCGCCGTCTTTAAACTGCGAGGTGAGACCAAAATTAGCCATAAGCTCGGTGATCACGCTATCGCCCTGCAAACTGTATTGGGTTAAACCATGTAGAAACAGGTCAGCCTGATCAGCCAATGCCGCTATTGAGTACCAGTAGGAGGCTGCGCTCCAATCCGGCTCAACAGGCAGCGTGGTTTGTTTAAAATCCTGGCGCATAATGCTGATCACATTATCATTCCACCGGTGTTTAATGCCTGCCTGTTGTAACATGGCCAGGGTCATCTCCACATAAGGGCGTGAGGTTAACTCGCCTTCAATATGCAGCTCAAGCCCTAATGGTAGTTTAGCACCTATCAGCAATAAAGCAGTAATGTACTGACTGCTGATATTACCTTTTACACTAACTGTATGAGTTACCTGCTTTATGTTGCCTTTTATGCGGATGGGAGGGAAGCCCTCGTTTTCCTCATAGTCAATCTGCGCGCCAAGCTTGCGCAGGGCATCAACCAAAATACCTATGGGGCGCTGTTTCATGCGCTCGCTGCCGGTTAAAACAACTTCTTCGTCCTGCAAGGTAAAATAAGCCGTTAAAAAACGCATGGCTGTACCTGCCGGGCCGATATTGACAGTAGTGAGCGGTGAGCGGTGAGTGGTGAGTGGGTTATCTGCTGTGGCTAACTGCCCACTGCCTACTGTCCGCTGTCCATTTAAAATTTTCTGCAGCGTAACTGCGTCTGCCGCGTCCGAGATATTTTCAACCCGCACCTTGCCATCGCTCAGCGCCTCAATAATCAGCGCACGGTTACACTCGCTTTTTGAGCCGGTAAGGTACACCTCGCCATTTACGGTTTTGGCTTTTTTTGTAAGCAGGATATTATGGCTCATTATACTATTAA
>DATJJI010000010.1:0-19627 GCA_035492275.1 Mucilaginibacter sp. | reverse complement strand
TTTTTTTGCTGCTGTATCGGGTATGCCACCAATAACCAATGGGGCATAGGTTTGTGTATGAAAATAGGCCTCCATAGCGGCTAATTTAGCTGGCTGCCTTTTTGCCGCGTGTTTGGCAGATAGGTCGCCACTTAATGGTTGTAAAATAGCTGCCGCAGCGCCAAAAACTATCGCTATTTTAAAGGCTTTAGTATGAAACTCAATATTTTGTTTACGATAGATCATTAGCGCATGGATACCCGCTACCGCAAATCCGGTTGCAGAAAATGCGGCAATGGTCATGTGTAATGCCTCGGTGAACCACGCGCCATTAAACATGGCCTTCATAGGGTCAATGTTCAGGTATTGTCCGTTCACATAATCAAATCCCGAAGGGCTATTCATCCAGGAATTAGCCGATACTACTAATATTCCCGACACAATTCCGCTTACACCAACCAGTACCCCGGTAAGCCAATGGAACCATTTGTTAAAGCGGTTCCATCCATATAAAAAGAAGCCTAAGGCGATAGCTTCGATAAAGAATGCCACACCCTCTAACGAAAACGGCATCCCAAATATAGGCCCGGCATGTTCCATGAATTTAGGCCAGAGTAACCCTAACTCGAACGATAACATAGTACCCGATACCGCGCCCGTAGCAAAGAAAATAGCCACGCCTTTGCTCCAGGCCTGGGTAATGTTTTTATAAACCAGATTTTTTGTTTTGTTGTATTTGTAGTGCGATATCGCCATAAAAACAGGCATCACCATACCTATACAAGAATAGATAATGTGGAAGCCCAATGAAAGGGCCATTTGCGATCTGGCGGCTAAAAAATCATTCATATCAGTAATGACCGGATAGGATGGTGTAAAGATAAAATCTTATGATTTAATGATACATTAAATACCTAATAATAAAAATTATACATATTGATTTTAAATAAATAATATTCGTTGCGCATGAATACACAGTCCTTAACTTTGTTGATTTTTATCCGAAACACTTGTTATGGCCAATTGTAATATACTATAGCACTATTTGGTGCGTTTAAATTGAACATCTATACTTACTGCTATGATACTATTTGCTTACGGCGGCAATATGAACGTGGAAAAGTTTACCGAAACTGTTCCTTCTGCCAAAAAAATAGGTGTGGCCAAATTACCGGGATACAATTTCGTGTTTAATAACACCGGTGCCGACGATTCATCAAAAGCTAATGTCGAAAAATCATTCGATCCGGACGCCGTGGTATGGGGTGTTCTGATCGAGTTAATTGATGACGAGCGTTCAAATTTTTATAATCCGGAAGGATGGAGCGCTGACCTGAAATTAGAGCCGGTTATGTGTTTTGACAGTGAGGATAACATATTCCATGCCGAAGTATTTGTTGCGCATCCACATGCGGTAAGTACACACTTGTTGCCTTATGATTGGTATCACCAAAAAATAGTAACTCTGGCCCAGCGCGCCGGATTGCCCGATCAGTATATCAGCCAACTAAAATTGATGCCTTTTAAAACAGATCCGGACGAGGAGCGCAGGCAAAGCAGACTGAAAAATATTTAATACCTAAATTAAACTTACAATTGGCTATCGTGTCCATAATAATATAACGTATTAAATAATATTACTATGAAAACGATAAAACATTTTGCCTTACTATTATTAGTAGCAGCAAGCTTTAGTTCATGTGTTGTCAGAGAACGCCGTGCAGGTTGGGTACCGGGACATTATGATGTTGGCCCTTACGGCGGTCGGCATTGGGTAGGCGGACACTATGCAAGATAATTCATGATCCAATAAAAAAGGTCTTCAAATTTGAAGGCCTTTTTTATTTATATGTATTTTGTTAGATCAGGTTGCTATCGGCCAGAACCTGGTTCATTGCACGTACAGCATCAGCGCTCTTATTGAACGATGCCTGCTCATCGGCAGTTAATTTAAAGTCGACGATTTTTTCCCAGCCACCTTTACCTAATACAACAGGCACTACTAACGATATATCTTTTTGGCCATACTCGCCATCTAACGCAACACCGCACGAGATTAGTTTTTTCTGATCACGAACTATCGACTCAACCATAAAGGCTGTTCCTGCACCCGGAGCATACCAGGCAGAAGTACCGATCAGTTTAGTTAAGGTGGCTCCGCCAACCATCGTATTAGCAACTATCTTATCCTGTTGCTCTTTGCTCAGGAATTGGGTAACCGGGATGCTGTTCCAGGTAGCGTGGTTAATCAACGGGATCATGGTGGTATCACCGTGACCGCCGATAACAACTGCGTTCAGATCGGCAGGAGAGCAGGCTAATTCCTGGCTCAGGTAATATTTAAACCTTGCAGAGTCAAGCGCGCCACCCATGCCAATAACACGGTTTTTAGGTAAGCCCGATGATTTTAAGGTTAAGTAATTCATGGTATCCATTGGGTTTGAAACCACAATGATGATGGTGTTTGGCGAGTGTTTTAAAATATTTTCTGTAACACTTTTTACAATGCCGGCATTTACACCGATCAATTCTTCGCGGGTCATGCCAGGTTTGCGTGGTAGGCCTGATGTAATAACAACTACTTCCGAGTTGGCAGTAGCGGCATAATCATTGGTAACGCCTTTTATTTTGGTATCAAACTCCAGCAAGGCCGAGGTTTGCATCATATCGATAGCCTTACCTTCGGCAAAGCCTTCGCGAATGTCTAACAAAATAAGCTCTTCGGCTAATTCTTTTCTTGCGATGTTATCCGCACATGTAGCGCCAACAGCTCCGGCACCAACAACTGTTATTTTCATAATGATTTTTATTTTATAGAAGGAAACTAATGAGAGCGCAATTTTAAGAAAAAAATATAGAATAGCGGCTTCGGTAGTTTTAAATTTAAGTAAAAAAACGGATAGGTAACTTGTTGGTTTGATTGATAGTGCGAATTGTATTTTAATTCTTTATGGATTATTTAAATCCCTCAGATGCAATGGGTTTGCTTATTAGTGTCAAAATGAAACTAATATTTAAAATAAAACCCATCAAAAATCATCTGATTGTATTTTTTGATTGACTTTATTGGAATTTTTAGCTTTATTAAATCATTTCTTTAAATTATTTTTCATTTTTATGCTATTTTTATGATAAAATTTGCAAAAAATAGAAATATTAATTTAAATTTGTCTCCACAAGGCGAACTAATCACAACAAATAGTACAATTTGAATCAAACTTTACAAAATAATTTAAAACATGGCAACAAAACTTGAGTACATCTGGCTTGATGGATACAAACCAACCCAAAGCCTGCGTAGTAAAACAAAAATCGTAAAATCTTTTAGCGGTAAAGTTGAAGATCTGGATAACTGGAGCTTCGACGGTTCATCGACAGAGCAAGCACCAGGTGGTTCATCAGATTGTATCCTGAAACCTGTTTTTACCTGCCCTGATCCGGGAAGAAAAGACGCCTATTTAGTAATGTGCGAAGTATTGGATTCAAAAGGTCAGCCACATGAGTCGAACGGCCGTGCGCATATCGAAGATGATGACAATGATTTCTGGTTCGGTTTTGAGCAAGAATATTTCTTGTGGGATCCTGCTACCAATAAACCACTTGGTTTCCCTGCTGGTGGTTACCCTGCTCCGCAAGGCCCTTACTATTGTTCAGTAGGTGCTAACAATGCTTACGGTCGCGAGATTGTTGAAGAACACTTAGATATATGTTTAGAAGCAGGCTTAAACGTTGAAGGTATCAACGCTGAGGTTGCTGCCGGTCAGTGGGAATTCCAGATTTTTGCTAAAGGTGCTAAAGAAGCCGGTGACCAGATTTGGGTTGCCCGTTATTTATTAGAAAGAATAGGTGAGAAATACGGAGTATCAATTAACTGGCATTGCAAACCGCTTGGTCAATTAGACTGGAACGGTTCTGGTATGCACGCTAACTTCTCAAATACTTTATTACGTACTGCTAACAGCGAAGCTAAATTTAAAGCAGTTTGCGAGGCTTTCCGTCCTGCGGTTGCTGAGTGTATCGCGGTTTACGGTGCTGATAATGATCAACGCTTAACCGGTAAACACGAAACAGCTTCAATCCATGACTTTAGCTATGGTGTATCTGACCGTGGTGCTTCTATCCGCATTCCTCTTTACGCGGTAGATCATGACTGGAGTGGTTACCTGGAAGATCGTCGCCCTAACTCGGCTGCCGATCCATACAAAGTAGCAGCAGTTATTATTAAAACTGTAAAATCAGCTAAAATCTAATTTAGCATTTAACTATATTGAAAAGGCGATGGGTTTACTCATCGCCTTTTTGTTTTAGTATGATTTAGGTAATTGCCTGATGTGATTTGCTGTAGACCATTAACCGGGAGGTTATAAAGATATATCCAACAGTTGAGTTCACCATTAGCTGTTTTAACCGGTAATAATTCGCGCACAAATAAATTAGGCTGATCTTGATCGTCGCCATAGCCTTCATAATCATCCAATATCTTTAATGCTTTTTGAGGATGATGCAGTTTATAGATGGCGCCGGTAATTTCATATTGCTCGTCTGTATCAATTATTGCACCCGGATACTCTCCAATATCATATAACTTTCCTTTGATCGTTCCCATACCAATAAGGGTTGAATTATGGCTTAAGTATACGGAAAATTTATTACCGGCACTTAATAATGACCCATAAACAAACAATAATTCATTTATCATATTTAAATATAAAAATTAAGTAATGAGGTGGCAATTTATGGCTATCTTGCTTACAAATTGAATGATTTTACCTATATCATGAACCAGGATCAAATTAAAACATATCTACAGGAAAACGACATACAAAAAATAAAATTTGCCTTTGCCGATATCGACGGCGTATTACGTGGCAAGGTAATTCACCCTAAAAAGTTTATTAACGGCCTGCAAAGCGGTTATGGTTTTTGTGATGTGGTATTTGGCTGGGATAGCAGCGATGCTTGTTATGATGATGTAAGGATTACCGGCTGGCATACCGGTTATCCTGATAAGCCCTGTCGCATTGATCTTTCTACGTTTCGCACTGTACCGTGGCAAGATAATATCCCTTTTTTTATAGGTGATTTTAGTGATGAAGATGGTAACGGACTTACCGCCTGCCCGCGCAGTTTGTTAAAGCGTATTGCTAAACAATGTGCAGATATGGGCTATCACCCTGAATTTGCACAGGAGTTTGAATGGTTCAATTTTAAAGAAACCCCGCAAAGCCTGCAGGATAAAAACTTTACCAACCTGGAAACTTTAACACCGGGTATGTTTGGCTATTCGATATTACGCACATCCGAGAATGCGGAATTTTTTAATGATCTGTTCGATTCTTTATCATTGTTTGACATTCCGCTGGAAGGTATACATACCGAAACCGGCCCGGGTGTTTACGAAGCAGCCATATTACGTGCCCCTGTTTTAGAGGCTGCCGACAGGGCTGTGCTTTTAAAAACTGCGGTAAAAGAAATTGCTTACCAGCATGGTATTATAGCTACCTTCATGGCTAAGTGGAATGAGAGTTTACCCGGCTGTGGTGGGCATATCCATCAAAGTTTATGGAGCCATGACCAGTCAAAAAATTTATTTTATGATGGTAATGATGTAAATAAAATGAGTGAATTACATAAGCAATATTTGGCTGGCCAGTTATACTGCCTGCCTCACATATTGCCTATGTATGCGCCTACCATTAACAGTTATAAACGCTTGATAGAAGGAGCCTGGGCACCTACAACCATAACCTGGGCGGTTGAGAACAGAACTACCGCTTTTCGTGTAATTAACTCGGCCGAAGAGTATACCCGGTTAGAAACACGTATTCCGGGTGCTGATACTAACCCGTATTTGGCTATGGCCGCCGCATTGGCTTCAGGATTATATGGAATAAAAAATAAGTTAAGTCTGGATGTGCCTCAAACTATGGGCAACGGCTATCAAAACAAAGCTAACGGCAGTATTGCCCCAAATTTGCATACTGCTGCTGTGGATATGCAAAAGTCGCCCATAGCTAAAGAATTGCTGGGCGATGATTTTGTAGATCACTTTACCCGAACCCGCTTGTGGGAATGTAAGCAATTTGCAAAAAGCGTGACAGATTGGGAGTTAAAAAGATATTTCGAAATAATTTAGACTTCCTTAAAGGTTTGGCGTGAGTTTAAAATTGTTAAATTAGCTAATAGTTTAACCAATTTATAACGCCGTATTCTATGACTTTAACGCAAAAGGCAATTCCCTGCCTGTTACTCAGCTTTCTTTTATTTAATTCAAATACTTACAAGACTGATGATAATGGCGATTGGCAGGTTTATGCCGGGTCAAAAAAATCTATACGTTATTCTTCGTTAAAGCAAATAGATACGGGTACGGTTAAGCAATTGCAAATAGCCTGGGTACATCATACAGATGACGCGGATGTTAAGGCATCATCACAAATACAGTGTAATCCAATTATTGTAAATGGCATATTGTACGGTACCACGCCGCATTTGCGCTTAATAGCATTGGATGCAAGTACCGGCGCACAGAAATGGATATTTAACCCGGAGAAATATCTGGCCGGTAAAATGAATTTTAGCCAAAATAATAACCGGGGCGTTACTTACTGGCAAAGCGGTGATGACAAGCGCATATTGTATTGTGCTGGTTCAACCTTGTATGCGCTTAACGCTATAACCGGTGAGCCGATAAAAACATTCGGAACTGATGGGACTATTGACCTGCATGATAACCTGGGTTTGGGCAATATAAAAACCTATGTTGGCGCAACTTCACCCGGGATAATTTATAAGGACCTGTATATTTTAGGTAGTCGCGTTAACGAAACGGCGGATGCTGCTCCCGGCCATATTCGTGCTTTTGATGTGCGCACCGGAAAGCTGCGCTGGATATTTCACACCATACCACAACCTGGCGAACTTGGTTATAACAGTTGGGATGATAAAAATGCCTGGAAACATATGGGCGGCGCTAATTGCTGGACGGGTTTCAGTATGGATGAAAAGCGGGGAATGTTATTTGTACCTACAGGCTCGGCCTCTTTTGATTTTTATGGGGGAATGCGTAAAGGATCGGATCTGTTTGCCAATTGCATATTGGCGCTGAATGCCAGCACCGGTAAGTTGATTTGGCACTACCAGGTGGTTCACCATGACCTATGGGACAGGGACCTGCCAACAGCGCCGGCACTGGTAACTGTAAAACATAACGGCAAATATATAGACGCGCTTGCTCAGCCTACCAAACATGGTTTTATTTTTGTGTTGAACAGGCTTACGGGTAAGCCAATATTTCCGGTCATAGAAAAACCGGTACCTACCAACTCTGAATTGCCGGGCGAAAAACCATGGCCAACTCAACCCATTCCTACTTTACCCCAGCCTTTTGTAAGGCAATCATTTACAGAAAAAGATATTAACCCTTATATATCTCCCGAATCAAAGGCCGATGTGTTAAGCCGGTTAAAGGGGTACCGCAATGGCAATCTGTTTTTGCCCCCGGGTAAACATCCTTCGATAATCTTCCCCGGATTTGACGGCGGCGCCGAATGGGGTGGCCCTGCATACGATCCTGAAACCGGTATTTTATATATCAATGCGACGGAGATGGCCTATGTATTAACGATGGTTGATGCTACCAAAGCTCCAACAAAAGAAGAAAATTTTGCCGAAGCTGGTTCACGGTTATTTATGAAAAACTGTATGATATGCCATGGGCAAAACCGCCAGGGTTCGGGGGATAATCCGTCATTGATCAATATAGAGAAAAAATATAACAAAGATCAAATACTCGGTTTGTTAGAATCCGGGCGCAGAATGATGCCATCATTTAAACAGTTACCTGCACAGGAAAAAGAGGCTATTGTATCATTTATCAGCAGCAATGAGAACGATGGAAAGAAATTGTTTGTAAAAGAAAAAGCTGCACCCGATCCGTATCTGGACCTGCCTTTCCGCATGACCGGTTATAATAAATTTTTAACACAGGAGGGCCTCCCTGTAATAACACCGCCATGGGGAACGTTGAATGCAATTAATCTGAATACAGGAAAAATTCTCTGGAAAGTTCCGTTAGGTGAAAATGAGGAGATGATGAAAAAAGGTTACCCCATAACCGGTACCGAAAATTATGGCGGCCCGGTAGTAACTGCCGGAGGTTTGATTTTTATTGCCGCTACAAAAGACGAAAAAATACGCGCGTTTGATAAACGTAACGGAAAACTACTGTGGGAAGCGAAACTACCTGCTGCCGGTTTTGCTACACCAAGCGTGTACCAGGTTAATGGCAAAGAATACCTGGTAATTGCGTGCGGTGGCGGCAAAATAGGTGCTCGGTCGGGCGATGCCTATGTAGCTTTTGCACTTCCTGGTAAATAATGACATAAATTATTTGGTTGGCACGGAGCTATCAATCAAATAGTCATAAAATATAACAAAGGATAGTTAACTGTAATTCTTTGTATTATATCTTTGCGCCCGGTAAATAACTGAAATGGACTATTCTGCAATTATAAAACGAGCCTGGGAAGGGTATGATGCCTCAAAACGTGTTAAAAAAGTTGAAGACATCAGCGCTATGGTTTCAACCAACAGGGTGTTCAGGGTAACGTTTGATGATGACGATATTATCATTGCTAAACTGTCTTACTTTGGTAAATATGAGCATTTTAAAGAGGATCATCGAATTATTCATAGTCTCTCAAATAATCTGCTTTATCCTTTCGAGAATTTTTTAGCCAAATCACTATTAAAAAATAACCGGGTATACATCCATCATTATAAATATAAAACTATTGATGCCTGGGTAGTATTTTATAATCCTACCCGTATAATGGATCGTTTACCACGCAGGTTGGAGGAGCATCATATCCGCAAACTCGGCCAGCAGGTAGGTAAGTTTCATAAAGCCTGTACACGTATTAAAAACGTATTGCCCAAATCATCAAAAACCTTACGTACAGATATTTATTCGCTGCTGCATCAGCTGGAGATAAACGAGAAGCAGTTTGGTACGGCCATGCAGGTTGATTTTTTGAAATATCATTGCGAAACTTTCCTGCGTAACCGATCGAAATATAACATGAGCTCGTTCGAGATCATCCCGGTTTTTATTGATTGGAACATAGGTAACTTCTCGGTAGACAATAATCTAAATCTTTATTCGCGCTGGGATTATGACTGGTTCCGGATGAGCTACCGTATTCTTGATTTTTATTTTCTGAGCAGGGTGGTATCTGATGTGGGCGATCGCACAGTATTTAGCTACGGCATCAATACTTTAATGGAGGATCGTTTCATTATATTTTTAGAAGAATATCACAAAATCAACCCTTTAACAGCTAACGAGATCAGGTTTTTAAAAGAGGCTTACCGTTTCTTTATTCTTAATTATGTGATAAAAGATGGCAAATACTTTTTTAATGAACAATATGCCGAAAAACTCCAAGGAGAAGCGTTTGACAATTATCTGCCATCGGTAGACAGAGATTTTGATGCCGAAAAAATTATTCAAGCGTTAAAACTGGAATAGTGAAAGTAGTGAATAGTGACTATTTACTGTTATTCACCCGGTTAACCATTATATTTGATCGCTTTATTAAAAAACAACTCACTATTAACAATTCACCACTCACTAATGCATATAGACAACTTTAAAACCATAATAGACAAGTATAACGTTGTTTTTTTTGATGCATTTGGTGTTTTAAAAAATTATCAGGGCTTAGTACCCGGAATTGAACGCACTTTTGAATACTTAAAGGAGCAAAATAAAGAATATTATATAGTTACCAATGATGCGTCGCGCAGTCCGGCACAACTGGCGGCATCGTATCATAGAATGAACCTGAATGTCATAACACCCGATCGTATCATCTCGTCAGGGATGTTGACCAAGGAATATCTTGACCTTAAGGTGCAGGATGGCATTGTGGCCTACTTGGGTACTGAGGATTCAGCTCATTATATTGAAAGCCTGGGTTTACATACCATGCCTGTTAAGGATGTGACCGATAGCAATATTGATAAAGTAAACGCGCTTATTTTTTTAGATGATGAGGGTTTCGACTGGCGTAGTGATCTGAATACGGCGGTTAATATTTTGCGTAAACGCACCATCCCGGTTATTGTAGCCAATACTGATCATGCTTATCCGGTTACGGTACATGATGTATCTATAGCTATAGGTGGATTGGCCACCATGATTGAAGCTATTGTCGGAAAAAAGTTTATCCGCTTTGGTAAGCCCGACTCGCAGATATTTATGTTTGCTTATGATCTGATTCGCGATTATCGCCCCATCAGCAAAAAAGAAATTGTAATGGTAGGCGATACATTGCAAACCGATATTTTAGGCGGTAATAAATTTGGTTTGGATACTGTGCTGGTACTATCGGGCAATACCCAGGCAAAGGATGTGGAAACCCGCATAACCTCAACGGGTATTATGCCAACTTACATCTGCGAATCGGCGGTAGTGCATCGCGATATGTTTTAATTATACCAATGACTTACGATCCAACTTCTATTACTCTTCCGTCCGCCTCAGCATTTGATCGAATTGTTGATGGTAAACAAACATACCTGTACATCCTGAAAAATAAGAACGAAATGCAGATAGCTATTACCAATTATGGTGGCTATTTGGTAAGTGTTTTAGTTCAGGATAAAAATGGGAAACTGACAAGTGTTGCATTGGGTTTTGATGATATAGAAGGTTTAATAAAGCAAGGTTGTTATTATGGCGCTACTATTGGCCGGTTTGGTAACCGCATTGCTAAAGGAAGATTTACATTAGAGGGCAAGGAATATAATTTACACATCAATAATGGGCCTAATAGTCTGCATGGCGGAAAAAAGAATTTTAGCTACGTGGTTTGGGATGGCAAGCAGGTCGATGAACAAAAAGTAGAATTATCGTATCTGTCGAAAGATATGGAAGAAGGTTATCCTGGTAATTTGCAAGTTAAAATAACTTATACACTTACTGATGATAACGCGATAGTAATAGACTATGAAGCTGCCACCGATAAAACTACTATAGTTAATTTAACCAATCATGCTTATTTTAATTTAAACGGTGAAGGTAATGGCGATATATTGGATCATGCTGTTCAAATAAATGCCGATCATTATATCCCGGTTGATAAAACATCTATCCCTGTAGGCACAATAGCGCTAGTACAAGGTACACCGTTTGATTTCGAAAAAACACAAACTATCGGACTCGCCATTGATGCCGATCATGAACAAACCAGGTTCGGAGAGGGATATGACCATACGTTTGTATTTAATGAACACGCGATCAACGTGCCGGTAGCTAAAGTAACAGGCGATAAATCAGGTATACAGTTGGAAGTTTTTACAGACCAACCCGGTATGCAGTTTTATACTGGTAATTTTATGCCGGGTACCAATACCATACGCGGCGGAAAAAAGGATGACAGGCGTACTGCCTTTGCTATGGAAACACAACATTTTCCTGATTCACCTAACCAGCCACAATTCCCTTCAACTGTTTTAAAACCAGGCGAGGTTTATAAAACACAAACTGTTTATAAATTTTCTGTTTAGTTGACTGTTCCATTACAATCAATTATCCTGTAGTAGTGTTACCTTTATATCTTTTTAAAAGAGGATATAATTGCTGACGGATAATCACGGACGAAAGATCAATTACCTGCGCCTGGCTGTAACGGACAGATGTAACCTGCGCTGTTTTTACTGTATGCCCGAGGATGGCCTGAACTGGCTGTCGCGTACGGAACTGATGAGTTACGAAGAAATGATGCGCGCCTGCACTTTACTGGTGAAAATGGGTATAGAAAAAGTACGCATCACCGGTGGCGAACCTTTTGTGCGTAAAGATATCATGCAATTATTGTCGGGTTTGTCAAAAATAGGTGGCCTAAAAGAACTAACCATGACCACCAACGGCGTGCTTACTGCACCACATGTTACTGAATTGAAAAACTTGGGCATTAAATCGGTAAACCTGAGTTTAGATACCTTAGATGACAACCGATTCTTTGCCATTACCCGTCGTGATGAATTTAAGAACGTAATGGCCACTTTGGATGAATTGCTAAAGCATGGCATCGAAACAAAAATAAACACGGTGGTAATGGATGGCAAAAACACGCAGGATATTTTACCGATGGTTCAATTAACGAAGGAGTTGCCTGTTAGTGTTCGCTTTATTGAAGAAATGCCTTTTAATGGCGATGAAAATAATTACGAAGGTTTACAATGGGATCATGTCCGGATACTGGAAGAGATCAGGCAGGCATACCCATCTGTTAAAAAAATAGATGATCCTCTATATTCAACATCTTACAATTATCATATCCCTGGGCATAAAGGGAGTGTAGGTATCATTGCCGCTTATTCGCGTACCTTTTGCGGCACCTGTAACCGTATCCGCATTACACCGCAGGGGACGCTGAAAAATTGTTTGTACGATGATGGGGTGCTAAATATAAAAGATTTAATGCGTGAGGGTATGAGTGATGAACAATTGGCGCAAACTTTATTAAAATCATTTAATCATCGCCCTACAGATGGTTGGGAAGCCGAGCAATTGCGGGTTGGAAAATCAGGGATACATGAATCAATGGCTACTATTGGAGGATAATAAAACATGATAACGGTTCAACAAGCCGAGCAACTGATATTAGAAAATACCCGCGATTTCGGAGCCGAAATAACGCCGTTCGAAGAATCACTGGGCAGGGTCTTAGCCGAAACCATTAAAGCCGACCGCGACTTACCCCCCTTTAACCGGGTGAGTATGGACGGCATCGCTGTTAATTATAATTCTATTAAAAAAGGTATTACCAAATTTCGCATAAAAGCTACACAGGCGGCCGGGGATAAGCCTATTGATATTGATGCATCCGATGAATGTATCGAGATCATGACGGGTGCCGCGCTGCCTGATTCAACAGATACGGTTATCCGTTATGAGGATTTAGATTTCAAAGACGGATATGCCACTTTATTGATAACAGGTATCGAAAAAGGCCAGAACCTGCATTTAAAGGGTGCCGATAAAAAGCAAGGCGATATTATTCTTACACCGGGGCAAGTAATAACCCCGGCTTTGATCAGTTTGATCGCATCGGTTGGTGAAGCAGAATTACGGGTAAAAAGGCTGCCTCGTATAGTCATTATTTCATCAGGCGATGAATTGGTGGAGGTTGCTGCCACACCCTCGCCATACCAGATCAGGAAATCAAATAGCTATATGGTTAAGGCTATTTTAAACCGGCAAGGTTTAGATGCTGTTATAATGCATATAACAGATCAACCGGAAATAACTAAAAATACAATAGCGCTTTGCCTGCAAAATTATGATGTAATACTGTTAAGCGGTGGCATATCAATGGGTAAATTTGACTATATCCCCGAGGCATTAAAAGAGCTGCAGGTTGAGCAGGTTTTTCATAAAGTACAACAGCGACCGGGTAAGCCATTCTGGTTCGGTAAGCATGATAATGGGGTAGTGGTATTTGCTTTTCCAGGCAACCCGGTAGCTACATTTATGGGAATGCAGCGCTATTTTATACCCTGGTTTAATGCATCTTTAGGTGTTGCATCCAAGCCAGCAATATATGCCGTTTTAGATAGTGACTTCAGTTTTCATACACAACTGGAATACTATTTACAGGTTAAGCTAAGTTTTAATAAACAAGGGCAATTAATAGCTGCCCCGGTTCAGGGAAATGGTTCGGGCGATTTTGCTAACTTAGCAGATACAGATGCTTTTATGGAATTACCTTTAGAAAAAAACGAGTTTAAAAAAGGAGAGGTTTATAAAGTTTGGCTATATAATCAATTATAATCAATGGGCGAATTTTCTCATCTGGATAGCACAGGCAAAGCCACCATGGTTGATATTTCGGCGAAAGTAATTACACATCGCTCTGCCACTGCACGCAGTATAGTTCATCTGCCGGATGAAGTTCTATCGCAATTAACTAATGGTGATCTGCAAACCAAAAAAGGTTCGGTATTTCAAACGGCTATCATCGCTGGTATTATGGCCGCTAAAAAAACCGGCGATCTCATTCCGCTTTGTCATCCCTTAGGTTTGGATAATTGCAAAATAGATATTGAGCTTAACGACCTGCAGGAGGTTGTTATAAATTGTACAGCTACTATTACCACTAAAACAGGTATTGAAATGGAGGCGCTGGTAGGTGCAAGCATAGCGGCATTAACAATATATGATATGTGTAAAGCACTGAGTCATGACATCGTGATCAAAGAAACCAGGCTGATAGAAAAAACAGGAGGTAAACATGATTTCAAAACCGTATAAAAAACACACCTCGTTGGTAAGGCCCGTGTCCGGTAACTTCGGTAGGAACGAATGGGCCATATTGGGTGCGCCTTGCATTAATATAAAACTGCTTGCCCATGATGTCATTAGTGCCTTATCGCCCAAATACAAATGTGCTTACTCCGATTCATCACATAATGACGAAGTAGTAGCTCCCCCCGGCCGTTTAGCCGGCGGTGCTGTTTTAGAATATACCGATCAGATCAACTATCATCAGTTCAATTACACCGGTTTAAAACCAATGGCCTTTAAGCAACAGTTTGCCGATATGGATATGGTGCTGGTTAACGGCAATCATCAGCCGGCAATGGCACAGGTAGTTATTATTTACAATAACAAAAGCGCATCGTTACAAAAACGAATTAAACAGCTAACGAATGTACAGCTGATATTATTTGCCGATTATGTATATGATGTGTTTGACTTTATCAAAGAAGCCGTACCTAACTGGGAGCAAATACCTACCTATAGGTTGAATGAAACCGATAAGATCATCGCTTTCTTTGAAGATAAAATGGAGCAGGCTAAGCCGGTTTTAAATGGATTAGTTTTAGCCGGAGGGCAGAGTGTTAGGATGGGGTATGATAAAAGTACCGTTAATTGGCACGGTAAAGAACAACGCTATTACATGGCCGATGTGTTAAAAGAATATTGTCACGATGTGTTTATTTCATGCCGTACAGATCAAAAACAACACATAGACCCTGCTTATAAAACTTTAGCCGACACCTTTACAGAATTAGGACCGTTTGGTGCCATATTATCCGCGTTTCGCGAAAATCCAAATAGTGCCTGGCTGGTTGTGGCCTGTGACATGCCTTTATTAAACGCGGAAGTGTTACAATACTTATTGGCCAATCGTAACACCTCATCATTAGCCACAGCCTATGAAAATGCTGTTGATGGTTTTCCTGAACCATTAATTACGATATGGGAACCTAAAAGTTATCCTGTATTACTGGCATTTTTGGCGCAAGGGTATTCGTGCCCGCGCAAAGTTTTAATAAACAGCGATACTAACCTGTTAAAGGCCACCGATGCTTCAACACTGACCAATGTGAATACACCCGAAGATTTGCAGCGAATACAAAATGAGCTTCGTGAAAAAATAATTACCGGGTAATGGAGCCTGATCTGTTACGATATAGCTGCCAGCTGGCACTGCCTGGATTTGGGGATGAAGCCCAACGCCTTTTGCATCAGGCAAAAGTATTGATAATAGGGGCGGGTGGACTGGGTTGCCCTGCCGCTCAATACTTAGCTGCCGCAGGTGTTGGTACATTAGGTATTGCTGATTTCGATACGGTATCTATCAGTAATTTACACCGGCAAATATTGTATTCGCCTGATGATATAGGTTCGAAAAAAGTAACAATAGCTTGTGAGCGCCTGCAAAAACAAAATCCGGATATTCAAATAATACCACACGATATTAAAATTATTGCTGATAACGTGATGAATATCATTAACCGGTATGATATCGTACTTGATGGTACCGATAATTTTGATACCCGATATTTGATTAATGACGCTTGTGTGCTTACAGGAAAGCCGGTAGTTTATGGCGCCATTTATCAGTTTGAAGGCCAGGTTGCTGTTTGGAATATCACCAATCAGGATGGTAGCCGCTCGCCAAATTACCGCGATCTCTTTCCACAGGTTGATGCTACGCAGATACCCAATTGTACCGATGGCGGGGTTATACCAACATTGGCAGGAATAATCGGCTCTATACAGGCAAATGAGGTAATTAAGTTTATCGCCCAAACCGGTGAGTTATTAGCCGGAAAAGTTTTTGTGTTTGATGCCTTAACCCTGCAAAGCCGCATCGTTAAAATAGGCAAAACTACTAAAACCCATATAACAGGTTTAATTATAACTGCTGATGTTCCTGCACTATCTGTTATTGAAGTAAAAAAAGGACTGGCAGAAGGCTCTTTAGAGTTGGTTGATATCCGCACCGATCAGGAGCGCGATGAGATAGATATTGGCGGTACACATTTTGAAGCCGACGAGATCGATGAAAATATAGGTTACCTGTTAAACGGAACTACCAAAGTACTTTATTGCTCATCAGGAAAACGAAGCGGTGAAGCTGTAAAGTCTATCAAACAAAAATGGCCGCAAGCCAAAGTGTTTTCATTAGATGGCGGATTGAAAGCCTGGTTCGAACTATGATTTGTAAGATTTTGCCATTCACTCATTTAGTAACTCACTCATTACCTCAGGGGTGCGCGGCAACCCAAACTTCGCCATCCTCAAATATTTCTTTTTTCCAGATAGGTACAGTTTGCTTTAACGTATCAATAATATAACGGCAGGCATTAAATGCAGCATCCCTATGCGCAGCCGATACGGCAATTATAACCGGGATCTCACCAATTTGTAACACACCTGTGCGGTGATGAATCAATATTTTTTGAACCGGCCATTTATCAAATGCCTGCCGGGCTATTTTCTCCATTTCATTGATCGCCATTTTATCATAGGCCTCAAACTCCAGCCTCACTACGGGTTTGCCTTTTGTGGCATTACGTACAGTACCCACAAATACATCTATTCCTCCCGTCTCGGGCGCCATCACCCAATCAACGCAATCTTGCACGCTTAGGGTCGAAACCGATAGTTTTATTTGTGTATTCATAGCATATTTAGAACCCTCTCTAAAGGAGAGAGCAGGGTGGGCTCTTTAGCCACCACTCACCGGCGGAATAATAGCAATTTCATCCCGCTCATGTATAGTGTCGCCATCAAGCGCGTATTCATTATTTACAGCCATCATATAGGTAGCTAATTTTTTAAGTCGCGGGTATTGTTGCTCCAGTACATACTTTAAATTATAGACGGTAGCATCATTAGCCAGATCAACAGTTATCGCCGAACCATTGAATATATCCTTAGCTATACCGAATGCGAGTATATTAATTTTCATTTTCCATTACAATTCCATTACAAAGATGCAAGAAATGGATAGATTAGTATAAAAGAAAACTACTATTTAATAAAAAGTTAATCACGGGTAATAGGAAAAATTATTTTAACTGGTTGTTTATTAATGTATTATAAATGTAATGTAGTTTTTTTTAATAAAATATATAAAGTATATAGATTTAGTAGTATATTTGAATCGTTAATGATTTAAGTAATGAGCTATTATAAAATACTTTTATTGATCTATACATTTACGGGCCGCTCTGCCCTGCGAATGTGTTGCTGTTGTTAGTTCTTTAATCAAGGAGCGTCCCTGCATCTTCAATAGCTAATTTTTTCATCTCAATTTAATTTTACTATGTTAACTACAGCAACAAAATATCCATTCTTTGATCTTTCAGAAATTATTCCGGAAGCTAAATTGTCTTATAAAGCCTATAAATCATTAAAACCTGTTCGTACAGGTAATTTAATACCTGATATTAACCTGAGCACACAATATTCCCGCTGGCAAAACTTTTATAATGGTGCACCCACGCATGGCCCTATATCATTAAAACATCTGTATGGTAAACCTCTGGCTATTGCATTTTATTCAAAATATTGGGGAGAGCATGGCATTGATCAGTTACAGCAATTGAATGCCATACAAAACCAAATAAAAGCCAACGGCGGTAACCTACTAATTATTACAGCTGATGGGGAAGATGACCAACAGCTGGCACATATTACCTGGGAACATAGCCTGTCGCTAAATTTTTATTACGATATAAATAATGAGATTGCTCAAAAATTCAGGGTGTATTCAGAAAACGATCCCACCTGGAATAACTTTTCGGGTATTGATGTAAACATACCTTTGCTGGCTGTTTATGTTATAGATACCGACCGACAAATAACATTCGATCATGTTAACCGTGACCTTTCAACTCCATTTTTTGCCGATGACCTAATCAGTGCGATTTACGAATCGGCATTAGTGAATAATCGCAGGCGATCCGCATAAAAACTTTTTCATTAGGTTTAATTTGGTTTACAGCTGAAAAGAAGCCGCTTCATTAATTATAATGAGCGGCTCTTTTCTTTTATAGCTTAATACCTGCGGTAATGCCTTACACCATGGCGATAATAATAACGGCGTCTTACTACTACTCTCTCACGTCTCGGGCCTCTCACAATTATTCTTGGCCCCCTCGGTGGCGGCGGCGGCGTCCCTAAATGCAAGTTGATGTGTGGTAATGGTGGGTGTGGTGGCGGAGGTGGTAGTTGCGCCTTTGCCATAGCAAAACAGCAAACAACAATCGCGGTGATCAATAATGTTTTAATGAGTTTCATTATACTGAATTTAATAGTGTAATTAATTAGTTTGTAATACTAACTGCAAATAGAGCAAACAGTTTTACAAAACCGTACCAATAAAATAAACGTTTCTACCGGTAATTGGTTTATTACACAAACTATGATGAATAATATTCGGTCGCTTACCTGTTTACTAATAATGTCTGTCACGTCTCCGGTCTTTAGCCAATCGGCTTCAAAACAAATAAAAGAGCACATCGTGGTTGATGGCATGAAGCGGAAAATAGTAACCTATATTCCGTCGAATGCCAATGGAACTATGCCGCTTGTAATTTCATTACATGGTGGATTTGCCAGCCCGCGTGGTATGTTTCACTTAGCCGATTTCAGACCGGTTGCTGATCGTGGAAAGTTTATTGTGGTTTGCCCGGCATCCAAACATTTTTGGCATGATGGTGCCGATCTGCATGGTATTGATGATGTAAAATTTATAGATCATTTGATCAATTACATGATAAAAACCTATCATGCCGATCCGGAAAGAATTTATGTTACCGGCATATCAAACGGTGGGTTCATGACCACCAGGCTGGCTTGCCAGCTACATCATCGCATTGCGGCGGTTGCCGTTGTGGCTGCAACGCTGGATATTGGGGAAGGTTACGATTTAACAAGCCCTATGTCTGTATTATATATTCATGGTACTAAAGACCCAATTGTATCTTTTAATGGTGGTAAACTATTTGGCAGAGCGGTTTACTCACATAATGATATCATAAAAAAATGGGTCACCATGAATAATTGCGACCCCAAACCCATCGTAACAAATATTCCTGATGATGCGCATGATGGAACAAGCCTTGTTAAAGAAGAATATCATAATCCTGACAACAACTTAAAAGTCATCAGCTATACTGTGAGTAATGGCGGCCATACCTGGCCGGGCGGCTGGCAATACTTCCCTAAGTTTATTGTGGGCAAAACCACGCATAATTTGAATGCCTGCGAAACGATCTGGGAGTTTTTTAAGCCCTGTAAGCTGTCTTCGAAATAACGTTAAGAATTTGTTTCTTT
>DATJJI010000009.1:0-3243 GCA_035492275.1 Mucilaginibacter sp. | reverse complement strand
CGAAGATATCGGAGTAGTTGATGCCGCCGCTGTGGTTGGTTATCAAACCGTCATTAACCCCCGAAAAGGCCCCGTTTACATTTGCCCGGCCATTGCTGCCAACATTGATGGAGATACCACCACCGGGCGAGGCGAAAGCGCCAAATACATCGCCGCCGGTAAAGTTGTTCAAATCCTCGAAGCTAAAGCCCGACTCATTTACATTGTTGCTTAAAAACAGGAAAGAAAGCTGCTTCTTATTATCAAAATGGTTGGCATTAAATTGCCCCAGGTAACGGTCTTTGGTGCCGCCGGAAGCTGTAACGTTGCCAAACCAGCCGCTCTTTTTATCAGCCTTTAGCGTAAGGTTTACCACTTTATCCCGCTGACCGTCATCAATACCGGTATTTTTCGCCTTATCAGTTTTATCATCAATTACCTGCACCTTATCTATGGCGTCGGAAGGCAGGTTTTTTGTGGCGGCTTTTGGGTCGTTGCCGAAAAATTCACGGCCATCAACCATCACCTTTTTTACGTCTTTGCCATTCGCCTTAAGCTTACCGTTTTCGTCAACATCCATCCCGGGTATTTTCTTTAACAGTTGCTCCACGTTGTCGTTAGCTTGGGTTTTAAATGACCCCGCATTAAATTCAACGGTGTCTTTTTTTACCGTTACAGGGGCTTTAATGCCGTTAACTGCCACTTCTTTTAAGCCGCGCACTTCCCTGGTCATGGGTAGCGTGCCAAGATCAACGCCAGGTTTGTCAGCGGTAACCGTAAAGGCTTGTACCAAAGTTTTAAGCCCCAATTGCGCCACAACCAATTTGTAGCTGCCGTTTTTCAGGCCGTTTATCCCGAAAACCCCGTTTTTATCGGAAACTGTACTTTTTTCCAGTGTAGAATCGGCAGCGCTTATAACGGATACCGTTGCAAAATCCACAGGTTTTTTGTTTTCATCGGTCAGCTGTCCTTTTACCTCGCGTTTTGCCGGCTGTGCAAACACAGTAATAACGGCTGCCAGTATAAATGTTAATGTAGTGAATGTGCGGCGTAAATTTCTGTTCATAATTCAATAAATAGTCAGACTATCCTGTAGTGCTTTTCGTTGCAACTGCTGTACAAATTAGGCTGATGTATGCTGTTTGGTTGATTATGAAGCCAAATTACGATTATTCCGTACATCTACGAAGTATTCGTAATTAAATAATACAGATTTAACAATTTTTAACAAATGCGTGTTAAATAGCCGGATTGCTTGTTAGGTAATTACTTTAAGATCAGATCTGCCCGCACCGGGTAATGGTCTGATAATTTTTTGGTGACGATCTGATAGTTATTGATCTCAAATTGCGGACTGGCCATAATATAGTCGATCTGGTAATTGGGGAAATCACCGTTGTAGGTTCGACCAAAACCGGCGCCATCTTCGCGGAATGCATTTTTTAGTCCCTTCGCCATCTGGTTTACAGCGTATGACGCCGGTGTATCGTTAAAGTCTCCGGATATTATATAAGGATACGGGCACTGGGCTGCATGGGCTTTTACTTTAGCCACCTGGTCGGCGCGCTTAATAAAGGCAGCTTTTAACTTGCTGCCGAGGCGCCGGGCTGAAGAACCTTCGCCTTTGCCGTCCTGTTTAGCTATGCTGTTCAGATATTTATAGTCCTCCGGGTCGAAACGGATGGATTGCAGGTGTACGCTATAGATCCTGAATTGTTTTTCGCCGTTTTTTACGTCGATATACAGGCAGGAATTCTCACTCATCTTATCAGTAAACGGCACCATGCCATGCGCTGTTATGGGGAACCTGGAGAAAATAGCCAGCCCGATAGCTTCCTGGCTATTTGCAATTACAGGTGCAAAATAGTACCAGCTGGTACCCATAATTTTCAATATGGAATCGCGCATATCATACTGCCCCGTATTGCGGGTATAAAATTCCTGGAAGCCGATGATATCCGGCGGGTTATCAGCAATCAGCTGCAGGATTTCGTGCTTGGTTGAGATGTCATTTTTAGCGCCGTAACGTTTAAAGTTGTGCACATTGTAGGTCATCATGTGGGCTACCTTAACGTTGGCGCCGTATGAGCCGGAAGAGGGCGCGTGCAGCTCGAAATTATTAAGCAATATGTTATAACCGATAAGGATGGTTATCAACGGCAGCAAAAAATAACGGCTGCGGCGAATAGCCCAGAAAACGAGGAAAATTAAGGCGCCTATCAATAAAAATGGATAGGCGAGGCCAAAAAAAGCGATTATCCAGAAAGTTTTGGGGTTTACAACAGGGGCCAGGTAGCTTAATAAAAGGGCCAAACAAAGCAGGGCATTCAGCCAAAGTATTATCTTATCGATAAGAGAGAGCTTGTTCAGCTTTTTTTTAGCCTTCATTACTGCTTGCGCGAAATAATATTTCTTTTTCCTGCTTGCTCAGGCTATCGTAGCCCGACTGTGAAATTTTGTCTAATATAAGGTCAATTTCTTCTTGTCTGGGCTTGCCGGCAGAATTTCCGTAAGAATTTTTTGAAACCACTTTTAATTTGGGGCTTCGCTTAAACATGCCTGCTATACGAGTGATCCAATCATTACCCTTTTGCAGTTGTTTAATATAAAAAAAGCCTATCAGTGCGCCGCCAAGGTGGGCAATTTCGCCGCCTGCATTGGGGCCAGCGGTTCCCAGGAAATCGAGAACCAAAAAGAACAGTACCAGCCATTTTAATTTTACTGGCCCGATAAATATAATGGAGATGGTGTAATTAGGTAACTGTGTGGCAGTAGCCACAATTACTGCCATAACGCTCGCCGATGCGCCTACCAGCGTGCTGGTGGCTGCTGCATTTTCGTGTGTAAAAAACGGCAAGGTATTGTAGCAAATAATATAAAGCGCGCCGCCTGCAAGTCCTCCTAAAAAATAAAGACCAAGCGTTCTTTTCTTGCCCAAAAAATCCTCAAATATCTGCCCGAACCAATACAACATCAGCATATTAAAAAGAATATGCAACGGCCCGGCATGCATAAACATATAGGTTACAGGTGTCCAAAAACGAAGCGGCAGCTCATGCAGGTTTGCAGTGAGTAACAGGTATTTTTCGCTAAAAAAATCAATGTTATGGCTGCGAAAAACGAGTGTTTCTAAAATGGAGGCGATATTTACCAGTAAAAAAACAATTACGTTAATACCAATAAGCATCGGTATCTTGCTATCGGAGCGCAGCATTTTGTATTGTAAATTTTCCCAGGCTGTCATAAAAACGCGATAATCAATAC
>DATJJI010000008.1:0-23142 GCA_035492275.1 Mucilaginibacter sp. | reverse complement strand
AAAATGGCGAAAGAGAAAAGAACGGAGTGATTTTATAAACAACTTCCAGGTTAGCTGTATTAGAGCGTATTCCCCAGCTATCACCATAATATCGGTAATAAGACCGCAGTATAATATTATCACCCAGGAAATAGTTAGCCCTGAAACCTAAAGGCAATTTAAAGCGAGACGATGGCAACCGCTCAATCGTATCTTTGCCATTTGAGAAATATACCCGGTGAAACGGCAGGCTTAAAAAGCCATTTTGCCCTACAACATCGGCCAGGACAGCTACTTGCAATCTTGAGTTTATAATTTGTGAGTAACCAAACGATGCCGAATAAGTTTCGCGTGTGCTGCTGCCATAATTATCCCGGTGACCGCCGTTACCAAAATTTGATCCGCTATTAGTTGAAGCATTTGCAGGCTCAAATTCTGACGGATATATCAAGGTTACTTTGTCAAAATATCCTTGTAGTTTAGTACTGAACTCGCCATTCTTATTATCAGTTTTAACCGAAAAATGCAGATCGGCGCCTAACGAATTATAATTAAACTCGTTTGAATAATAAGCCCCGATACCAAAAGTGTTTCCTGATTTTGAATTTTCAACTGTCCAGTCTAAGGATGGATATAGTCTTGTACCTGTTGGGCTTGATGCCCCGGTTTTTGAAATATAAGCTTGTGATGCGGATGTATGATAATCAAACCCTAAACCTACCGCAAGTGTATTTTTATTTTGATGATTATTGGTCCAAACAAAATTCAGGTCAAGCCCGTTTGCAAAATCTGTTACGCTTTCAGTGCCAATACCTCCTGTAACGGCAGAGTGATTACCTGTTTGTGAGTAATAGCTGGTAACAAAATTAACTTCATCTAACCTCAATTTACGGGGGTTGTACTGCGTTGAATCTTGTGGCGAAGAATGTGTTGTGTTATGCAGATCTTTTGTAGTAATGGTATCACGCTTAGCCTGAGCATTTGCGTTTATACGGCACAACATGGCGAACCCAAAAACGGTGAGATAAACTTTCTTCATGATCGTTCGTTTTGTTTACTGATTAATTACAGCCGCAGCCACCACCGTTTTTCCCGGCATTTGCACCTGACGCTGCTTCGCGATATGATTGAAAATTCAACTCATTTTTCTCGACCTTTCGGTTGCTTAAGGCCATCTCGGAGTCGTTAATCCTGCTTTTTTGGTATTCCTTTATGTTTACGCAAGAGGTAAACGCGGTTATTAGCAGTACACAGGCCGCAGGAATGATGGTTTTATTTGTCATTTAAGGGGTATTAAATAGCTATAAGTAAACAAAAAGTCGGCAGTTTATTTGCCGGTATTTTGGTGTGATTTTATTTGATCAACAAACTGTTCAGCACCCTCATTAGGGAAACCATCCCAATTCTTCAAAATTTTCCCATTCTCGTCAACCAATAAAGTATAAGGAAATTTACCTTCGGGATTATATTTGTCGGCAAGCAACTCGTTTTTCCTGGTTTGTTCTTTACTTAATTGATTTTTCTTCTGCCTCGGAAAATCGGCCCTAACCAATACCAGATGATCTGCGGCATATTTTGTAAATACATCATTTTCTAAAATTTCTTTCCGCTCACGTATGCATGGTCCGCACCAGTCAGATCCTGAAAAGTTAATGAGTATAAGTTTATGTGATTTTGCAGCTTCTTGTTTTGCCTCGTTGAAATCGCCAAGCCAGGTAACGCTTGAAATTAAGCCAGCTATAAATATGATGAGCAATACTTTCATGACAATCAGGGTGTGGGGGTATAACAACAGTACCTGTAAATTCTGTAGAAATTCTGAATTTTAAAGCCGTTTAACAATTTTTAACTACTCGGTATCAACTAAAATCGTCTGCCTATAATTAGCTTTACGATTGAGCGGTCGGCGGTTTGCGAGCCAATGCCGTAGCCAAAATTCACTTCCCAATTTGGGTCGAAATTTAAATCTCCGGCTACGAATAATTGATGATCCTGCTCTTTGTAAGGGTCGGGATTAAAAAACGGGCCGGTGCTACCGTAATACTCAAACCCTAAGGCAACTACTTTGGTAACATCATAACTGGCCTTTAAATTTGGCGACCATATCAGCCCTTTGTTCTGATCCGGTCCTTTAAAACTTTGATCGACCGTTGGGTTAAAAGAAATATATACCTTGTCGATTTTTTTGTCAATGATGGGCCTGATCTCCAATGTAGCGGTATTAGGGTCGAACGCCGCCTTCTGAAAACCAAACTCCAGTGATAAACTAACCCCAACCGGCCAATGCAAATCCTCAGGAACAGCAACACGGGGACGAATATGCGAACCTACATAAGCTGTACGGCCATCGCTACCTATCGAATTAAAAAAATAAAATCCGGTTTCAAACCATTTATTCCAGCCATGGGTTATTTCAATAGTTTCATGTTGTACGTGATTGGTTGACAGCATACCAAACTCGTCAGCTGTTTTGCTACCGCTAAGTGTATTGTTGCTGTGCAATTCCACCATTGTCCTGCCCGGAGCAACCAATTCAGAGCCGTACACCTGTATCTCATAATTATCCTGAGCCTTGGTTTTTAAAATGCCAAGTGATAAAAAGATTAACAGGTAAAGTTTTTTCATCATATCCAGATCTAATGCATTTATTCTAACCTACATAAATTGCAGTTAAATTCTGTAGAAATTTTGAAGCTTAATATTTCAATAGCTATAAAATTACTTTATAGCTATTGAAATAAGCATCAATTAATCATAGGTAATCATAATCTGGTCATCTATCATAACAACATCTGGAGCAGACCATTAGACAGTTTTTCTTAGTATTGAAAATTGCGTATAAATCGTTTGTTTTCAATGTTTTATAAAAAATTAATAGATGTAGATACTCTTTTCTGTACCACATTCGTACCAGTTTAAAAAAACATTGAAATTTTTTGTAAGTGTCTATTAACCAATTAATTAAAAATAGTCAAAATTGAGAAAAATTGAAAGTGAAGAAGTTGTTTTAAACAATAAAGCCTTGATATTCAAGGCTTTATTTGTGATCCCATTTGGATTCGAACCAAAGACCTACAGATTAGAAATCTGTTGCTCTATCCAGCTGAGCTATAGGACCATCATGCAAATTGATTTTGCAATGGTGCAAAGATGCAAAAATCTGCTTAAAACCCAATCTAAAAATTCAAATTCCTTATTTGTTGTAATAGTGATAATTGGCAAATTTGATAAAGTTGCCCCAATCATAAGCCGTCAGGTTATGCACGCCCTCGCGGATATGATATCCCTGCGCCGACTTGATAATGGGCGTATTAGGCGGCGGTGCAACAGGAGGCAATGCCGAATGTTTCCCGTACATATCATAAACCTGCTGGGCCAATTGCACCGATAGGTATGAGCCTTTAGGGTCGGCCCAAAGGTCCTTAGTGGCATTGGTGGTGTACAATGGGCGCGGTGCTATGAGCGCCAGCAGCATGTGTTGATCGACTGGCAATGCGGCTTCGTCATCACTGTATTTTTTATAATTGTCATCAAACCAATGCGGAAACACACGGTTAATGTCCGATATCTTTTCACCAAACCGGCGTCGCGCTATAGAGGCGCCGGTATTGCCCGAGCAGCTGGCAAATACCATAGCAAAACGCTTGTCGAGCGCGCCCACCCATAACGCGGTCTTACCTCCGCGCGAATGGCCCACTACACCTACTTTATTAAAGTCAATATCCTTATCCGTTTTAAAATAATCCATCACACGGCTGGCACCCCAGGCCCATGCGCTTATGGCTTTCATGCCGTCGGGCGCGGAAGCCAGTTCGGGGTAAAGTTTTAACAGACCATTTTTATAAGTGTCTTTATTGTCGGGCGCTACATCGCTGTTATTAAATGCTGCTATGGCATAGCCGCTGTCGATAGCCATTTCGGCAGGCCAGAATTCGCTTTTCTTTTTACGGGTAGGGTCGGTATTGCTTTCGCCGCGATTGTTAATAAGCACAAATGCAGGTGCCGGGCCCTTGTGGTTGTTCGGCGTAAATAAAATTAGATGTATAGTTACCGATCTGTTGGCACGCCATACCTTAATATCCACCTGTTTCAAATGCGCCTTGCCATCCATAGCCCCGGGCACATCGTTGGTTACGGTGTAGGTGATCTTATCAAATTCTTTAGGTAATTTACCATAAACTTCGGTCTCAAATAGCGACAGTATTTCGGGCCTCCTGGTATTCTCCCAGTCAGCTACGCTGTTAACGGTTTTGCCGTTAGTGGTTTTTAATATTTCGGGCAGGGTATAAGCCGGTACCTTTGCTTCGGGATCGTCTTTTTGCTGTGCATGAGCGCTGCTAAAAAATAGTAATAGCACCAAGACCGGATAGGTCAGCTTAAGGAATAATTTCATAAAATAGTAGAATTGGTTAACTAAAATTAACACTAAAAAGCGAGTAATTTTGTAACATAATTGTGTTTAAAAAAGGCGTTAAACCTATTTAATGCAATATTTTTTTTGGTGATAGTGTATTTATTACAATAAGAAATTATACTTTTAGCGGATTAAAATTAAAATTATGATCCTAATCGCCGACGGAGGCTCAACAAAAACAAACTGGTGCTTGCTTACCGAAGATGGTAAAAAAGTATATTTTAATACCGAAGGATACAATCCGTATTTTTCAAGTATAGCCTATATTGTTAACTCGCTGAACGAGAGTTTGCCGACCGATCTTGACAAAGGCAAAATAACCGAAGTGAATTACTACGGCGCAGGCTGCTCTACCGAAGAGAAGCGTAAACAGGTTCAGGATGCCATGAGCGCGGTTTTTACCAGCGCGAAAGTTAATATTGGCCACGACCTGCTTGCGGCAGCACGCGCTTTATTGGGTAATAAACCGGGTTTTGCGGCTATATTGGGCACAGGTACCAATACCTGCCTTTATGATGGCAAGGACATTATAAATAATATTGATTCGGGCGCTTATATTTTGGGCGATGAAGGCAGCGGTTGCTACATCGGCAAAAAATTACTGACCGATTATTTAAGAGGCTATATGCCCGAAGCTGTACGCACACTTTTCTGGGATACCTTCCAGCTTACTCCCGATGATGTGAACGAGCAGGTGTATACCAAACCGTTGGCTAACCGTTTTTGCGCCAGCTTCAGCAAGTTTGTGTATGATAATAATGTACATATTGAATATTCACGCAACCTGGTAAAAACTTCGTTCGAAGATTTCTTTAAAAACCTGGTTACCCATTATCCGGATTATCAGAAATACAGCTTTAACTGTATCGGTTCGGTAGGTTATAATTTCAGGAACGTACTGGAAGAAGTAGCTACCGAAAACGGAATGACAGTAGGTACCATTATCCGCTCGCCGATAGATAATTTGGTTAAATACCATATGGAAGCTGCGGCGGCAAGTAGGGTTTAGAGATTAGTTAATTAGTGATTAGTTAATTAGTGATTAGATTCGAAATAGGATAAGTCTTATCCTATTGAAACGCAAAAAAAGCGATGACTTTCAAATTCATCGCTTTTTTTTAACTAATCTCTGGTCTCTAATTAACTAATCTCTGCCTACACACTCATCTCATTCTGAAATATCTTCGAGTATTTGCGCCTGTCAAACTTGTATAATTTAGCGGCTCGGTACGATACGCCTTTTTGTTTTTCAACCAGTTCCTTTAAAAAGCCATAGCTCAGCATTTTTTTGCGGAAGTTGCGTTTGTCCAGCTTTTTGTTCAGTATAGCCTCGTATAATCCCTGTAACTGGGTAAGGGTGAATTTTTCGGGCAGCAGGTCAAAGGCAATAGGCTGATAATTTAAACGTCTGCGTATTTTGCTGAAACCGTTGTTAAATATTTCGCTATGGTCAAACGCCAGCTTAGGCAAATCATTCACCGAATGCCATATAGCTTTGCGCGCGTAAGGGCTAACCGGCCTCAGATCTTTTTGGCCATTAATTCGAATCAGCGCATAATAGCCAACTGTTATAACACGCCCTTGCGGGTGGCGGTTTACATCACCAAAGGTGTGAAATTGTTTCATCTGCAGGTCGCGCAGCCCGGTAAGCTCGTATAGTATACGATCGGCAGCATCGTCAAGGCTTTCGTTTTGCTTTACAAAATAGCCGGGCAACGCCAGCCAGCCTTTAAAGGGGTCTTCATTACGTTCAATCAATAATATTTTAAGTTCCCCGGCATCAAACCCAAAAATTAGACAATCAATTGAAAAAACCGAATCAATTGTTGGTAGTTTCTCTTCCAAGCGGTGTTATAGTTAAGTTATAAATTAATTAATGAAGCTCAGTACGGTTCAAAAATAAATAAAAATAAATTTAATGGTGTAATTTTCACACCTTATATTCGTGCAAAATTATTTGGAGTAGCAGATGCGTAAAATTTCTAAGCTTGGGGTACTTACATCAGGCGGCGATGCACCGGGAATGAACCCCTGCATCCGTTCGGTTGTAAGAACTGCTATATACAACAATTTACAGGTTGTTGGCATACGGCAGGGATATAAGGGGATGATAGAGAATGATATGTATGAAATGAATACTCGCTCGGTAAGTAACATACTGAACCTGGGAGGTACCATTTTAAAAACAGCCCGCTGCCTCCCGTTCCGTACCGATGAAGGTATGGAAACCGCTTACCAAAATATAAAAGCACAGGGCATTGATGCCTTAGTAGTGATAGGGGGCGATGGCACTTTTACAGGTGCGCTGCGTTTCTCGCAAAAATATCCGGACATATCGGTTATCGGTATTCCAGGTACCATTGATAATGACCTGTACGGATCAACCTATACTTTAGGTTTTGATACCGCTACCAATACAGTTATTGAAGCTATTGATAAAATACGTGATACGGCCGACTCACACGATCGTTTGTTTTTTATTGAAGTGATGGGCCGCGACTCGGGCGCCATCGCTTTACGCGCAGGCATATCATGCGGTGCAGAAGCCATCCTGCTACCCGAAAAATCGACCGCTATTGATGACCTGATAAAAAGCCTGAAAGACGGGCAATTGAACAAAAAATCATCAAGTATTGTAATTGTTGCCGAAGGCGATAAAAGCGGCGGTATTTACGACCTGGCTAAAGCCGTACAAAAAGAAATAAGTAACTACGATATAAAAGTTACCATATTGGGCCACCTGCAAAGGGGAGGCGCGCCAAGCAGCTTTGACCGCATATTGGGCAGCCGCTTAGGCTTTGCCGCAGTAAACGCGCTGATAGCCGGCGAATCGCAAAAAATGGTGGGTTTGGAAGCCAACCATATTAAACTAACAACGCTTGAAGAAGCGCTTACCGAACACGAGTATAAACTGGAACCTGACCTGTTAAAAATGGTTGACGTACTTTCCATATAATGATCGCGGTTATATATAGCGGATCGAATCATGCCGACTGGCGCTTGTCAGACAAAGGGAGAACTATCGCTTCTTTTAAAACCACCGGTATCAATCCCTATTTTATGGACGAGAAGCACATTGTGCAATTGTTCAATAAAAACATCAACCTGATACATCATGCCGAGGAAATAAAACGCATTTATTTTTTTGGAGCCGGTGCTTCATCAAAAAGCCTGCAGGGCATTGTAAATGATGCCTTTTCATCGTTTTTTAAGTTTGCCAGAATAACCGTTGCGCACGATATTGAAGGCGCTGCCATTGCCTGTTGCCGTAATAGCCCCGGCATTATAGGTATTTGCGGCAGCGGATCAAACGCCGCATGGTATGATGGCCGTAAAATAAAACCCAACAATTACGGCTTAGGCTATATTTTGGCCGACGAAGGATCGGGCAACTGGCTGGGCCGCGAGCTCATAAAAAGCTTTATGAGCGAGACATTGCCCGAAAACCTGCGTAAAAAATTTGAGCATAAATACGAAGCCGACCGTAAGACCTTATTGGAGAAAGTTTATCGCCAAAAACAGCCCGCTTTGTTTTTAAGCTCGTTCACCGATTTTTACACCGACAATTACGACGATCAATATCTGACGAACGTCATAAAAAATGGTTTTAACAAACTAATAACTACATACTTGTTACCTTTGTATAAACAATACCCGCAGGCATCGGTACACTTTGAAGGCTCAGTAGCTTTTGGTTTCCAGGATCATTTACGTGAAGTTGCTGCCGATGCCGGACTTGAAATTGCGGGCATCATTAAAGAACCTATAAACAATCTGTTAACATATTATTCAAATAAAAATTAAAAATCATGAAAATAGGAATTAACGGTTTCGGCCGTATTGGCCGCCTGGCATTCAGAGCTGCAATTGAAAGACCCGACATAGAAGTTGTTGGTATTAATGACCTGGTTGAGCCTGATTACATGGCTTACATGTTAAAATACGATTCAACTCACGGCCCTTTTAAAGGCACTATTGCTGTTGAAGGCGGACATTTGGTTGTAAACGGTAAAACTATCCGCGTAACTGCCGAAAAGGACCCTGCTAACCTTAAATGGGGCGAAGTTGGTGCTGAGGTGGTTATTGAATCAACCGGTTTATTTTTAACACAGGAAACTGCTCAAAAACATATTGACGCCGGTGCTAAAAAAGTAGTAATGAGCGCGCCAGCAAAAGACGATACCCCTACATTTGTAATGGGTGTTAACCATAAACAACTTAAAGCCGATCAAAACATCGTATCAAACGCTTCATGTACCACTAACTGTTTAGCGCCAATTGCTAAAGTGTTGAATGATAAATTTGGTATTGAAGAAGGTTTAATGAGCACTATACACGCGGTAACTGCTACTCAAAAAACAGTTGACGGCCCATCGGCTAAAGACTGGAGAGGTGGCCGTGGCGCTTACCAAAATATCATCCCTTCATCAACAGGTGCCGCTAAAGCGGTTGGTTTAGTATTGCCGGAGTTGAAAGGTAAATTAACAGGCATGTCATTCCGCGTTCCGGTTGCCGACGTATCTGTAGTTGACTTAACTGTACGCTTAAAAGCACCTGCTACTTACGACGACGTTAAAGCTGCTATGAAAACAGCCTCGGAAGGTGATATGAAAGGTATTTTAGGTTACACTGAAGACGAAGTGGTATCTGAAGATTTTAAAGGTGATGCACGTACATCAATATTTGATGCTAAAGCAGGTATCGCTTTAAATAACAACTTTGTTAAAGTAGTATCATGGTATGATAACGAGTGGGGTTACTCAAACAAACTGATCGACCTGGTTCAGGAAATCGGTAAATTATAAGCCCTCGATCATAATAAAAAAAAGCCCCCGAATTATCGGGGGCTTTTTTGTTAAATATAGTTTTATAGCACTTGTCATCCTGAGCATGGCGAAGGATCTTATACGTATTGCAAATCCGTTATTCGCTTAAATAAGATCCTTCGCCATGCTCAGGATGACAAATCAAATTTTTTAATGCTATATTAGTCATGCACTTAACTAATACCCAATGCTCAAAAATATACTACTCATTGCCTTACTGTCAATTACTGTAATCAGCAAAGCCCAAACAACTTATCCCACGCCTGTTGAAAGCGACTACATTGCCAAAGATTTTACCTTTAAAAGCGGTGAAAAACTGCCCGAGTTACGGATGCATTGTTATACCATAGGCAAACCGCACAAAAACGCCAAAGGCCAAACCGATAACGCGGTATTGATTATGCACGGTACTACAGGTAGTTCACTCAAGCTGATCTCGATAGCGGGTTTTTCTAATACACTGTTCAGTCCGGGTGGGTTACTTGACGCCAGTAAATATTATATTGTTTTTATTGATGCCATTGGTCACGGAAAATCAAGCAAACCAAGTGATGGGCTGCATATGAAATTCCCTAAATATAATTATGATGATATGGTAAAAGCCGACTATCTGCTGGTTACACAGCATTTAGGTATTAACCATTTGCGTTTGGTAATGGGTACATCAATGGGTGGTATGAATACCTGGGTTTGGGGCTATACCTATCCCGATTTTATGGATGCCCTGATGCCGCTGGCCAGTAACCCGGTTGAAATTGCAGGCCGTAACCGTATGATGCGTAAGCTGGCGATCGACCTGATTGAAAACGACCCGGCCTGGATGGGCGGCGAATATAAAACCCAACCTAAAGAAGGTTTATTGGGCGCTACATCCTCATTATTGTTTATGGGCAGCAGCGCGCTGCAAATGCAAAAAGTGGCACCAACGCGTGCAATGGAAGATGAAGTGCTGGCAAAGGCCGAAGAAAACTATTATAAGATACTGGATGCCAATGATGTGATCTACGCGATGGATGCGTCAAAGGGTTATGATCCATCGCCGCATTTAGGGCAAATTAAAGCGCCCTTATTTGCTATCAATTCGGCCGACGATGTGATCAATCCGCCAGAAATGGGTATGATTGACCGGGAGATAAAGAAAGTACCACACGGCCGCTATATTTTATTGCCTATTACCAGCGAAACAAACGGACATCCTACACACTCAATCCCAAGCATCTGGGGGCATTATTTAAAAGAATTACTGGCGCTATCAGAAAAGCCATAAAAAGCAAAGCCACCGATATCGGTGGCTTTGCTTTTTATGATCTTCAAAAGTTACCCCTTCAGGGGACGGAGGAGGCTTACGCGTTCTGTATCGAATCATTCACGCCATTGGCCGAATGTTTGATCTTTGCTTTTGCCTCATCAACATGATCTTTTGCGGTATCTACTATATCGCTGGCTTTTGATTTGATATCATCAGCATGGGTTTTTACTTTATCGGTCACACCGTCCCGGTAAGTATACAGATCATTCACAGCGTCGCTGTATTTGGTCTTTACCTTGTCGGCAACATTACTGCCATACTCTTTCAGGTTATCTGTCGCCGATTGGGCCTTGTCTTTGGCTTTGCTTACCGCATCATTTATATAGTCGGTGATGTCGCTTCGCAGGTTTTCACCAGAATCAGGTGCTAACAATAATGCAATGGCAGCACCGGCTGCGGCACCTGCTAACAGGGCGGCTATTAATTTTCCTTGATCTTTCATGTGTGTTTCGTTTTAGCTGATTAAGGTTATACAACAACAGTGCCAGTAATAGGTGGCTCACCTAAATCCTCTTAAAGGAGAAGACTTTTAAAATTGTCTCCCTGTTTTTTGGAGAGGGTCTGGATGAGGCAAAAAAAAATCCGCCCACTGGGCGGATTTTTTTGATACGTTTTAAATGATTATATTATAATTAAATAACCTTTACATTTACCGCATTTAAGCCTTTTCTACCGTTTTCAACCTCAAACTCAACTTTATCATTTTCACGGATCTCATCGATTAGGCCTGTTGAATGAACAAATACGTCCTGGCCACCACTGCTTGGAGTGATAAAACCGAATCCTTTTGTTTCATTAAAAAATTTTACTGTTCCTTCTTTTTGCATTATTTTATTTATTAAAGCGCGCAAGGTACGTATAATAATCCGGATCAATTGCAATACACAAGCAATATAATGAGGTTTAAGTTCAAACCGGGCTGCAGTTAAAACACTATTATTTGTATTTTTACGGCTATAACATCCAAAACATGAAAAAAATCATCCTCCTTACCGGCCTGTTTATTTCGTTTATCAGCCTGAAATCATTCAGCCAAACCACCATAGCTGCAAAGGATGCAGCCAAACATTTAAACGAAAAAGTGGTGATATGCGACCAGATAGCCGGCGGTAAGTTTTTAAGCAACGCCAACCTCACCCTGCTTGATGTTGGCGGCAACCATCCCAATGAATTGCTTACCCTGCTAATTAAAGGCGATGATCGTAAAAAATTCAAAACCGCGCCCGAAGAAGACCTGAAAGGAAAAAAAGTATGCATTACCGGGCAGGTTATTGACTACAAGGGAAAACCTGAAATTGTAATTACCGATCCGGAGCAGATAAAGGTGCAGTAAAAACGTCTCTGTATAAGCTCGTGGCGTTTCCTGAAGAACCCTAAAGGACAAACCTTTGAATGCCGTTATTCACTTTGTTCAGTTTAAAAAGGATGATTTTTTGTAAGTATATTTCTCGTAAGTTTAAAAGCTGAAGTCGAGCGTATATGCCTAAACAAATAATACTAATTGAAAATGATAATGACTTTCGCTGGGTTTTGACACTTATGCTTGAAGAACTCGGGCATGAGGTAATTTCCTTTGATCATGTAGAAAATATTGATCAGCTTATCTCACACCCGGCAGATGTTTATATTGTAGATGAACAGTTGCCGGGAATTAACGGACATATATTCAGTATCATCTTAAAATCAAAACCCGCTACGAAGGACGTTCCGGTTATATTGATCTCCGGTTCAGAAAAGCTCGAATATATGGCATCTATCGGTGATACCGATCATTTCCTGAAAAAACCTTTTACACAGGAAGACCTAAAAAATGTATTAAGCAAACTGAATTGATTTCCGCCTCCGCAAAACCTCTTTGAAGACCCTGCGCTGCACATAAATGCAGAATCCTCTAAAAGAGATTCTGCAAAAAATCAAACTTGTTTTTGTATTACATTAATCTTTATAATTTAATGCTGAATTAATACGGGTGACTTATTTTTACCAATAGGTCAAATTTCATCAATGATGTCTCCCAACAAAATTCTTTATCTGGCAATATTAATACTTGTCTGTAACAAATATGCCTGCGCGCAAAACCTTGATGCTATTGAGCATAATCGTGTAAAACTGCCAAACGGCTGGTCATTAACACCGGTTGGCAAAAGCCTGCCGCTTGGCGACTTGCCTTTAAACATTGCAGTAAGCAAAAATCATCGGTATGCCGCGGTTACTAATAACGGGCAAAGCGTTCAAACCATTCAACTTCTGGATGCCCAAACCGACCATGAATTGGATAAGGTATTGATCAGCAAAGCTTGGGGTGGTTTGGTTTTCAGTGCCGACGAGCAATCGCTTTATGCCTCGGGCGGTGACAATAACTGGATCATCCGGTATGCTATTACTAAAGATAAATTGGTTGCCGCCGATACGATTAAATTAGGCCAAGCATGGAGTAAAAAAGCAAATTCGGCATCAATTTCACCTACCGGTTTAGCGCTTGATGATAAACGAAATATTCTGTACGTAGTTACCAAACTGGATAACAGCCTATATTTAATTAACCTCAAAACAAAAACTATTTTAAAGCAAGTTAAACTGGGCACCGATGCCTATACCTGCTTACTATCACCAGATCAGTCAAAACTGTTTATCAGCCTTTGGGGCGGCGATAAAGTGGCGATATTTGATACCAGACAAAACAAACTGGTTGATTCTATCGCGGTAGGCGATAACCCGAATGACCTGTGCATCTCCCGGAATGGAAAATACCTGTATGTGGCCAACGCTAATGACAATACGGTATCAGTCATTGACGTACACAAGGCCAGGGTGTTAGAAACGTTGAACACGGCTGTTTCGCCAACACCGCTAAGCGGAACAACCAGTAACTCGGTAGCGCTAAGTAAGGATGATAAAACCTTATACATTGCCAATGCTGATAATAACTGCCTTGCTATGTTTGATGTAACAAAGCCGGGTTCAAGTAAATCGCTTGGATTTGTGCCTACCGGCTGGTATCCCAGCGTAGTCAGGGTGATTGATAGTAAATTATATGTGGCCAATGGCAAGGGCTTTTCATCGCTGCCTAATCCGCATGGCCCAAATCCTACGGATAAAAAAGAAACCGTTGTATTGCATGGCGGAGATCCATTCAGGCCGGAACGTACAGAATATATAGGCGGTGGATTATTAATGGGTACTTTGAGCATAATACCCGTACCAACCGAAAAAGAATTATCGGTTTACTCGCAGGCAGTAGTTCATAATACTCCCTATCACCGCGAGCAGGAAACTGTTGCTATCAGTGAACAAGGTAACCCTGTTCCAATTAAAGTTGGTGCTGCCTCGCCAATTAAGTATGTATTCTACATCATTCAGGAAAACAGAACTTATGATCAGGTTCTGGCTGATATGCCTAAAGGAAATGGCGATACCAGCCTGCTGCTGTTTGGCAAACGGATCACACCTAATCATCATGCACTTGCCGAAAACTTTGTGCTGCTTGATAATTTTTATGTAGACGGCGAAGTAAGTGCCGATGGCCATAACTGGAGCCTGGGCGCCTACGCAACAGACTATATGGAAAAGAATTGGCCAACTAGTTATGGTAACCGCGGACCGGGTGCCGTTAGCCAGACAGCTAAAAACAAGCTATATATTTGGGATCAGGCTAAACGATCAAACGTGACTTTCAGAACTTATGGCGAATTTATTAATGCCGATAACACGCCGCAGATTCCCGTATTAAAAGGCCATTACGCTAAAGCATACCCTACAAAAGATCTGCGTGATCCGGATACGTTACGTTATCAGGCATGGGAGCATGATTTTGATTCATTAATGCGCAAAAATGCTGTACCGCAATTAAGTACTATGCGCATGCTGTCTGACCATACCGAAGGCACCACCGCAGGCAGGCCTACGCCGTTTGCACACGTAGCTGATAACGACCAGGCCGTTGGTCGCCTCATTGAACATATCGCTAATAGCCCGATATGGGAGAACAGCGTGATCTTTATCGTAGAGGATGATGCTCAAAATGGTCCGGACCATGTGGATGCCCACCGCTCGCCTGCTTATATTGCCGGCGGCTTTGTAAAACGAAATTTTGTAGATCATACGATGTATTCTACCTCGTCGGTACTGCGAACTATTGAACTTATTCTGGGATTGCCACCAATGACGCAATATGACGCTTCGGCTACGGCCATGTGGCGTTGTTTTAGCAAAACTCCTGACAATACACCTTTCAAGAGCATTCCTTCAAACATCAATCTGAATGAGCTTAACCCTAAAGGTACAAAACTGGCAGGAATGGCCAAAGGGCTTGATTTTACTACTGTTGATCGTGTCCCTGATGAGGTGATGAATACGATGTTATGGAAAGCTATTAAAGGCGAAAATGCGACGGTACCTACCCCGGTACGCGCGGCCTTTGTAAAGGCTGTCCAAAAAACAGATGATGATGATTAAAAATAGAATTTACTTTGAAAGAACTGTATAATGTTCTTATTTCCCGTCAGCAATTTTTCTTAATTGATCTAAAGTTCGATTCGTATAACATCTGACTGGGATCGTGCGATACCATTAAATGACGATCGTCAAATTACTTTAACCAGGAATAATTATTTATATTCTTTCACCTTTAAAGCTATTTGATACTTTTGCCGCCATAACATATTATAATTAATGCGCGCTTTTATATTTGATCTTAACGGTACCATGATCAATGACATGGAATTTCATACCCGCGCCTGGATGCGATTACTAAATGATGAGCTGAGCGGCAATTTTACCTGGGACGAAGTGAAACAGCAGATGTATGGCAAAAACCCCGAGGTACTGGTGCGCATGTTTGGCCCCAACCGGTTTACGCTGGATGAAATGAACAGCCTTTCGTTCGAAAAAGAAAAACACTACCAGGAAGAGTTTTTACCACATTTAAAACTGCTGCCCGGTTTGCCGGAGTTTTTAGCGGCTGCCCATCAACAAAATATCCCCATGGCCATTGGCTCGGCAGCTATACCTTTTAATATTGATTACGTGCTGGATAATTTAAACATCAGGCATTATTTTAAAACTATTGTTAGTGCCGATGATGTAGTGCTGAGCAAACCGCACCCCGAAACTTATTTAAAAGTAGCCGAGCGTTTACAGGTGCCGCCAGCAGATTGTATTGTGTTTGAAGATGTGCCTAAAGGCGCCGAAGCGGCCGAAAATGCAGGTATGAACGCCGTTGTTATTACCACAACGCACCAGCGGCATGAATTTGAAAAGCTTACCAACGTGCTGCATTTTTCGGATGATTTTACAGGTGAGTTTTTTGATAAGCTGATTAACGGGGTGTAGCACCTGTAACACTACGCTACACCTGGGGCTCATAAAACATTGCATCGGGCTAATTGTAATATATTGTATATTAGCTGTATAAACCATTATGAAATTCAAAATATTTACCTCTTTAAGCTGTTTGCTGCTATTGTTAAGCGCCTGTTCGCATGTATATTCGCCGGCGCTGTATCATCAGGATATTGCCTATCAGCCAAAACCAACTTCGTTTGATAAAGAAACTTCGGCCAGCTATGTTTCGCTGGGTTTGGGCGGTTATACAAATACCAATTTAAATGATGGTGTTGTTGCCGGGCAATTCAACATCAGCGAAGGTCATCGGTTTGATAATTTCAATTTAGCTTATGGTGCCTTTGGGGCAGTTGGCGATTATCAAAGCGGATCGACCGATACCAAATCGGCCAGCTATTTCAGCGACCGTTATTTCGGCGCTTTAGGAGCGCGCGCGTCAATTAATGCCTATGTGCAAAGCGGCAGAGCCGATATCCGTTTTATAGGTGTAGAAGCAGCTTATAGCCATGAGTTTGGCGATTACGCTACATTACGCCAAAACCTGCAAAAAATAGGTGGTTTTTATGTTGACCCACGGGTTGATCTTTTCACTATCGGTTTAACCAGCGAGGTGATATTTCATAACCAGAATGATAAGGATTTTCAGCACGGCATTCGTGGTTTTATAGGCACTACGGTGGGCCATAATAACCTGGATGATACCTATTATAAAGACGAAACATCAACCACACGGATGTTCCACAATATTTTCCCTAAGGCCAGCTATTTTATAAAGTATCGGGATTACTTCGGCACCATAGAAGCAGGCAGCGCTATTTTTGTACGATTTGGGTATAAATTTTAATGGAGGGCTGTCATCCTGAACTTGTCGAAGGACGAGCGTAAAGGCCCGCCCTCATGCTTCGAGCGCCTCAGCATGACACCCTGCCATGGCTGCTAACTACTCATCATACACACTCTGCACCCTGTCGCGAAGGTTATAGCCTGAGGCCATTACTTCGCCATAGGCACCGGCCGTACGTATAGCGATCAGGTCGCCGCGGAATGATTCGGGCAGCTCTACATCTTTACGAAAACAATCGGTGCTTTCGCAAATTGGCCCTACTACGTCGTAGTGCGTATTAGCGCTTTCTTGTTGCCTGCTGATGTTCTCGATACCATGATAAGCCTGATACAGCATAGGGCGCATCAGCTCGGTCATACCGGCATCCAGCACCAGGAAATTCTTTTTTTGTCCGTTCTTTACATACAACACGCTCGATATTAAGGAAGCGCTTTGGGCAACCATGGCACGGCCCAGTTCAAAGTGAACTTCCTGGCCGGGTTTTACATTCAAAAAATCTTTAAAAACTTTAAAGTAGCCTTCAAAATCGCTGATGGTATTGGTATCGGGGTTGTAATAATCAACGCCCAGGCCCCCACCGGTGTTTAAAACCTTTACGGTAAAGCCATGATCCTCGAACCAATCCTGCATTTCATTAATACGGATGCAAAGGCTTTTGTAAACTTCGAGATCAGTTATTTGTGAGCCGATATGAAAGTGTATCCCTAAAAACTGCAGGTTAGGGCAGGCGCGCAATGCTTCGGCCACATCAGGCAATTGCCAGGTGTTGATGCCGAATTTATTTTCATCCAACCCGGTAGTTATAAAATGATGCGTATGCGCATCAACATTCGGGTTAATACGGATGGCCACATTAGCGATCTTGTTTTTGGCTCTCGCCAGATCATTAATAATGTTCAGCTCCTGTACCGACTCCACATTAAAGCAAAAGATATCTGCATCAAGCGCGGCGTTTATTTCCCTGTCTGATTTGCCTACACCGGCAAAAACTACCTGTTCTTTTTTAAAACCGTGCTCAATGGCCGCCTTCACCTCGTTGCCGCTCACACAATCGGCCCCAAAGCCAAACGACTGTATCATATCAAGCACCTTTGGGTTAAAGTTTGCCTTCATGGCATAATGCACATGAAAACCATATTTTGACGATGCTGCGTGGCAAGCGGTTAAAGTTTGGCGCAGCACATTCAGGTCATAGTAATAAAAAGGTGTTTCTAATGATTTGAAACGGGTAACGGTATTAGGATCGAACATTGTGGCCCCCTCTAAATCTCCCCCGGTAGGGGAGACTTTAATTTTTTTTAATTTATAATATTTAATAATTTTTAGCTTCCCAATTTTTTAAAGTTATTTAAAATGGCTTTAAAAGGCTCCCCTACCGGGGGAGATTTAGAGGGGGCTAAAACAACCTGCTATGTAAACTCCTCAAAGCTTCCACCTTATCTTCAGTTTTCACCAAAACAGACAAGTTATGGTTACTGCCGCCGTACGATATCATGCGCAATGGCAAATGTTTCAAAGCCTCTAACACACGCGAGCCAAAGCCGTGCTTATCTGCACTAAAGTCGCCTACTACGCAAACAATGGTGTGATTTTCGTCTATCTCCACATCGCCAAAAGCTTTTAGCTCGCCAATAATATCAGCAAGGTAGGTGGTATCATCAATAGTTAATGATACGGCCACTTCGGATGTGGTGATCATATCTATCGAGGTTTTATAGCGTTCAAATACCTCGAACACGCGGCGTAAAAAACCGTAAGCCAGTAACATGCGGCTCGAGTTTATTTTAACGGCGGTTATGCCATCTTTAGCGGCAATTGATTTGATCTGGTTCTTTTCGCTGTCGTTAGTGATCAGGGTACCTTTGGCTTGCGGGTCCATGGTATTGAGCAACCTTACCGGTATTTTATATTTCTGCGCAGGGAAAACGCTTTGCGGATGTAATATTTTCGCGCCAAAGTAAGCCAGCTCGGCAGCTTCGTCAAATGATAGTTGCGCGATAGGCTTGGTGCCTTTAACAATCCGCGGATCATTATTGTGCATACCGTCAATATCGGTCCATATTTGTACCTCTTCGCTGCGTATGCCCGCGCCAATCAGTGAGGCCGTGTAATCGCTGCCGCCACGGCGCAGGTTATCAATTTCGCCAAAGGCGTTGCGGCAAATGTAGCCCTGGGTAATGAATAATTTATTATCGGGGGCCGCATCAAGCAATGGGGTAAGATGCGAGGTGATATGATCAACAATCGGTTCGTTATCCTCATCGGTTTTCATAAACTCCAAAGCGGGTAACAGAACAGACGGTACACCTATTTCTTTCAAATATACATGGTATAGGGTAGTTGACAGCAGCTCACCCTGTGCCAGTATGATCTTTTCTTCAACCGCGGTAAACAGATCATTAGCCAGGTTGCTGATCAACGAAAAATGATAGTCAATTACTTCCTTTCCCTGTGCTAAAAACTCAGGTTTGGCAAACAGGTCTTTTATAAAAACCTCGTATTTGTCTTTTAATACGGTAATAAGTGCGGCTGCCTTATCCTTATCACCTGCTGAATAGGCCTGTCCGATCTCTACTAAACTGTTTGTAGTGCCTGATACGGCGGATAGCACCACGATCTGCCTTTCGGAAGCATCAACAATATCCAGCAGCCTTTTCATTCTTTCAGGACTGCCTACTGATGTTCCGCCAAATTTTAAAACCTTCATTTTTGTGTTTGTGAATTACTATAAACCCAGCCCGGTTTACGGGCTTGGTTTGAGGGCCTAAAAATAGGATTTTAGCCCCTATTAATCGCCTATAAAATGAATAATTTGAATTTTGACGTCCATTAATTGCCGGCTGGCAGAGCCTGTGGTTTTAGCCACGTAAGGCTAATCAGACTTTCTTTTATCTTAAAATGATAGAATTGGTTTTCCTCAAAAGCTATAAAAACTGACTAATTCGTCAGTTTTTAATAATATTTGGTGTATTGATTTGCTTGCAAATAAAATATTCTCTTACTTTACATCAGGTTATTTTAATAGGGGTATTAAATAGCTATAACGAGCCATCTGTGTAATGCAGATGGCTTAATTTTTTTATACCCTTTTCTGTGTAAGCCCCTAATCAGCTTTAATATATTCTTTGGCTATAAGTATAAATAGCTCATCATTATCTACGCATTCATCAAAACATTCTATCAGCAGTTGCTCTATATTATCATAGTTTAGTTCGGCAGCTACTGATTTTAATAAGCCATAACAGCTCATATTGATATGTTCCAGCATCTGCATGTACAGTATGATGTCCATATCATTCAAAATAGCTATCTCATGTTTTTCGTCCAGGCAAAATTCATCTTTTATGATGGCTTTAAGCGGGTTACAATTTTTATCGGATGGCAATTCGCCTAATTCTTTATAAATGACCTCCATACGGGTAATCTGTCTTTTTACATCATGCCAAAATTCATGTATGCCTAATTGTAAGGCTTTAAAGGATGCCATATCAATTAAATTCGGCATTTTTTTGTCGATGTAACATTTAGCGAAATAGATGCGGTTAAGATTATGTATAAACACCTTGAATAGCAATTGTGCGTCTAATGGTTTGGGCCTTATGTTTTCCATGTTGTTTGTGATTAGGGATTAACGGAAACTTTATACTAATACAAATCAATACAGCTGATAGTTTTAATTATAGGTAGATTTGCCGCTTAATACTACGATCTATGAAATATAAATTAGGCGATTTTGTTCGGTTTGTCGACGAAAAAATGGAGGGGTTTATTACGCGCATTATTGATGAGCAGATGATAGGCGTAACTGTTGAGGATGGTTTTGAAATACCGGTATTAGCCAGCAAAGTTACAGGTGTGCATGGTTATCAGCCGGAGAGTACTGCAAAAACTGAAGTGGCCAATACCCCGGAAATTGCCGTAGCCGAATTTAAAAATAAAGGCGTTTATGTAGGTGTAGTTGCCGATGAAAAAGCAAATTCGGTAGTTCATTTTTATTTGATAAATGATACCTCGTACCAGCTATTGGCATCCCTGATAACCGAAAAGCAGGGATTTAAAGGGGAGTATGCGGGGATTATAGCGCCATTATCGGCCACAAAAATATATTCGGCCCAACTGGCCGACCTGCAGCTATGGCCTAAATTCATTTTTAACATATTGTATTATACTACCCAGAATGTAGAATCGCCATCGCCCTTAACCATCAATGAAAAATTTAAAGCCAAAGATTTTTCGGGAGCTAAAAAGCCTTTACCAATAGTTAAGCAAAATGGCTGGCTGATACAATTGGATGAGCCCGACCTGGTAATAGACGCGCAGCAACTCAAAGAAAGCTTTTACAAAACACCCGAAGAAAAGATAGCCGTCACCAAACCGGCCCGCGAAATAGACCTGCACATTGAAAAACTACGCGACGATCACGAATTTTTAAACAGCGCCGAAATGCTGAAAATTCAGATGGAGTATTTTAATAAGGCCTTAGATTCGGCTATTGTGCACCAACTGCCTGATCTGATTTTTATACACGGCGCGGGCAACGGCACTTTACGCCACGAAATACAAAGGGCGCTGAGCAAGCACAACAAAGTACAAACCTTTATGGATGCCAATAAAGAGAAATTTGGGTATGGCGCTACGAGGGTAATATTGAAGTAAATAAAAAAACGGTTGTCATCTCGAACGATAGTGAGAGATCTTATACATCATGCTTGTTGTCGCGCGTATAAGATTTCTCGCTATGCTCGAAATGACAAGTAAAGAATTTACGCCTGAAATTCCTTAAAAACCAGGTCCAATATTTTTTGGGTATTATCCGGATAATTTACCGGAACAGGTTGTCCGTTATTTAGCCAATCCAGTATTTTTTCGTCGTGTTTGGGTTTCAGGCTTTTAATAACCGGTACACCCATATCTTTTAAAGCCGCCGCGTTAAGCTGCTGCTCGTACTGGTTTTTCATGGGGATAACCATGAGCTTTTTCTTCATAAACAGCGCCTCGGCTGGTGTTTCAAAACCGCCGCCGCATAGCACACCGGCGCTTTTGGCCATGCTTTCAACAAAGCCTTTATTATCAATAGGCTGTATGTTCACATTTTTGTGTTTATACACCTTTTTGTTATGCTTCGAAAATACATCCCACTGTATATCCTCAAATTCTGATAAACGACTGATCAATCTTTTATCATCATAAGCAGGCAAATACACGGTATAGTGGCCCTTGTTCTCAACTACCTGCTCGCGCACCTGTTGACGTATTACCGGGGTAAATATATTTTTATCGAAGGCTTTAAAGTGAAAACCATATTGCGCCGTTACCGGGGCATAATTTTTAAGTACAAGCCGGCCAATCATATCAGTTTCATCAGGCTTTGGCGCCAGCTCATGCAGTACTGCTGCCTGGTGGCTTAAACCTATACAGGGCTTGTTTTTTAAATAACATGCCCACGCGGATACCGGTTCAAAATCATTGATCACTACGTCATATTTCTCAATAGGCAGGCTATTAATTTCTTTAATAAACTTACGTGACCTTGATTTTAAAAATGATTTCCAAAGATCAACACCTCCCGATTTGCCAAACACAAAACCAAAGCCATGCAGCTTATATTTAATAGGGAAAGGCAGGTTAAGGTCGCCCTGCGAGCCGCTTACCAGTACATCAACATCGCCCATATTTTTAAGGAGCGGAACAATATCCATTGAGCGGCTTAAGTGCCCGTTACCTGTACCTTGAATAGCGTAGAGTATCTTCATAGAGAACGTTTAAAACAAAAGAAGGGTCATTTCGATAAGTCGGTGGGAAGCGAGTTGGGCACGAAGCGAGATCTTTTGCACTTCGTTGAACGCGAATTTGGCCGCGTTTTTAAAATTCCGCACTATCGTACCAAATGACATAGTGGTTGTTAAAGGGTTGGTTTTAAATAAATAAAGAGAGCCATGAACGCTCTCTTTACTATTAACTGATCTTATTAGTCATGAAAAAAGAACGATTTTTTTACTACATCAAATGATTAATGCTACAAAAGTAAGGTCGGCATGTTAAGGCATAATTAACTTTGTGTTAGTTGTGGATACAATTAATGTAACCTGATTTTATTTAAATGTATTACATTTAGAGAACCTATTTTTTAGCTATAAATGACCACTGCCAAAGCGCAAACTTTTGATTGGATAAACAGCCTGCGGCTCATTGCATTGTTCGCAGTGATCGTTTTGCATACGGCTGCGGTCCCGCTGAGGCAATACGGACATATCCCCCTGAATACATGGCTCGCGGCCGATTTTTATAACGCGCTGGTGCGTTTTGCGGTACCGGTTTTTGTGATGATAACAGGCGCGTTGTTGTTGCACCGGCAGTATGAGCTGGTCGATTTTCTGAAAAAGCGCTTAAGAAGGGTAGTGGTGCCTTTTTTATTCTGGATCCTGGT
>DATJJI010000007.1:0-3762 GCA_035492275.1 Mucilaginibacter sp. | reverse complement strand
AGGGCTGAAATATTCCAGCACAGTCGCAGGCCTGTGCCAGACAGGTGCGAATATTGTTAAAAGCGATTTCCCTGGCCGATGGGTGCTTAGTCCGTAATGCGTGATGTTAGTATGCTACTTCTGCGCCGGATGTCTTCATTAATTGAGGGGAGTGATAATATGTAAACGTAGTAAAAAAACTAAAATGTTTACGGCGGCTGTGATATCCGAACCGGCGAGCGCCCATTTAACTTATCCGCCTAAACCGGAAATACACAATAATGTGCTGACTCAAAGCGTTAAACAGCACATTTGTTATAGCTGTCAACCTTTTAAAACTCACAAATATGAAAAGATCCCTGCTCTCAATTTTATGCGGCATGTTATTGGTAAGTTTCAGTTTTTCTGCCAGCAGAGGCCCGGTTCGGGTATGCCCCGATAGATCGTTTGTAGCCGACACGATCAAAACGAGCTCATTTACCTTTCATGCGGGCAACAGAATCACCACAGCGAAAACTCCTGCCGGCATTAAAAGCCTGCTTGATACTATAAGATCTTTCCCCATATCGTCATATATTTTGATAACAAGGATAGCTAAAGATAAATGGGTTATCGAAACGCAACCCAAAGCGGCCGATGTAGCCAATTATGATCCCAAAAAGGTCATTCTGCTCGAGGACAACGTTCGCATTATGAAAGTTAATTATGATAAAAAATATGCAGTCATCATGGAATAAGCGGTGATGCATCCAATTGCGTTTGTATTGTCATAAAACCTCTTCCGGAATAATATAGTCAGTAGGTTTACCTAAATTTGATATTGGGGTAACAATTTATAAATGTTTAAAATACTGACTGCAGGGTTTATTTTACTGCAAACAACCATTGCTTTCGCTCAAACCGACTGGAAGCTCAAAAATGAAAAGGATGGCATAAAAGTTTATGTTGGCGCCGTCCCCGATTCAAAATTTAAAGCCATAAAGGTTGACTGTGAATTAAATACAACGCTATCTCAGCTGGTTAAAGTTTTACTCGATGTAAAAACCTGTCCCGAGTGGGTCGACCATACCAAATCATGCACACTGATTAAACAGGTTTCACCTTCGGAACTTTACTATTATTCGGAAATCAATATTCCGTGGCCAGCACAAAACCGCGATTTCGTGGCGCATCTTAAGGTTCACCAAAATCCGGAAACCAAAGTGGTTACGGTTGATGGGCCTGCCGTTGATGGATTTGTGCCTGAAAAGGACGGCATAGTCAGGGTACATTCCTCAAAAGGCCTTTGGATACTTACACCTGTGAAAAAAGGCTGGGTAAAGGTTGTGTACACGCTGCAGACAGACCCGGGCGGCGCCATTCCTGCATGGCTGGTAAACATGCTGGTTGCCAGCGGGCCTATGAAAAGTTTCCAGGCGTTAAAGCTGCAATTAAAAAAGCCCGGTTATCAGCATACTGAATTAAGTTTTATTAAAGACTGATTAGTTACTTACCTGAAATTAAGAACGACAGATTTGCCGGATATTCCCTCAAGCAAGGGCTTAAAGATCAGCTGCGCATTTTGCCGGGCCATACCTACAACGTCCATCTGCTTAGCATTGTCCATGATTTTTTTCTCGGCGACTTTATAAACAGACTCCACCATATCCTTCGCACTCTCCTGGAACCAGGCGCCGCGAATATCATAAACTTTTGATTTCTGATGGTCGAGGGCTGCGTAACAAATTTCAGGCTGGGGCAGGTAAACAATAACAGAATCGCCCTTTTGAACAATATCAGAACGCTTTACCTTGGTAAGGTCGATACAGGCGGTAACCTCGCCGACCGCTAAAAATAAAACTTTACTATCAGGCAGGATCGGGTGGATCTCTTTTTGTTCTACAATGTCCTTCATAGTGTATTTTACCAATTCCAGCTTGCCCATGCTGGTTATTTTTTGTACCATGCCTGTTTCTGTTATTTCTGTACGCGATGCCGTAAACTGGTGCTTAATATAAAAGAACAGGAATATCAAAAAGCCTGTAATTACGATGGATGTAACCAGGATAAAAACTATGCGATTGCCGTAACGGGTTGCCATGGGTTAGTTATTAGTTGATTAGAGATTAGTTAATTAGAGATTTGCTGTAAGCTGGTTCAATTATAACCGCAGCTAACCTAATCTCTAATCACCAATCTCTAACCTCTACCAAACAACAAACAAAAAGAGCAGATGTTAGTCTGCTCTTTTTAAATTTTTATTAATTTTTATCGCTTAGAGGTTGTACGACAGGCGTAATGCAACCTGGCTAACTGTGCCGTCATGAGACCATGCTTCATAACGAACGCCAATGTCAAACCCGCCGTCAACTGTGTAACCTATACCGGGGGCGTAAGCAAACGCAGTGCCGCCACCACTTTCAGTTGAAAACGCAGCACCTAACTGGGCCTCGCCATAAAATCCCTGGCCGGTAAAATAATATTTAAGACCTGCTTTCAGCGGAACAAAGCCATAAGATGATTTAGCTCCTAATTGTTTAAGAGCGTCTTTTGTCATGAAAGCAGTATAACCTGCCGACAAGTTGAAAAAGGTGCCTGTAGCAATAGGCATATCATACTTAAGCGAACCACCGATGGCAAAGCTGTATGCATTACTCGCATCGCCGATGGGCAAACCCGGGTCGACACCAATACTGAACCTGGCTGCATCTGAACTTTTTGATTGTGCGAAACTGCTGCATGCTGTTACTCCCAGCACGAAAAGCGCTAATAGAATTTTTTTCATGAATAAAGGTTTTAATTGGTTTATAATATTATCAAATATATAAAATTAACATATTATAAAACATTTCTTAATAATATTTTAACCTGGTAATCAAGTATTTTGCTAACAAAAATGAGCAACCATAGGTCGCTCATTTTTTAATTAAGAGTGTTAAGATTATGCCTTTAGTTATAGTATTTCGGCATCGGGAAATTATATTTCCCAGGGTATTATGAATAGCTTACGTTCATAGTAATAGGAACGCTCAGCGCTTTTGAAATTATACAACCCGCCTTTGCGCCTTCGGCAATTTCTTTAAATTTTTCTTCGGATACGCCGTCAATAGCCGATCCTTTCAGCTCCAGGTGGATGCCGGTAATTTCCAGTTTTTGCATATCAAGATCTAAAATAGCATCTGTAGTCAGGTCGTTCGGTTTAAAGCCGGCCTGGGTAAGCGCCGCGCCAACTGCCATGGTAAAGCAGCCTGCATGTGCTGCAGCTATCAGCTCTTCGGGGTTAGTGCCGATCCCGTCCTGGAAACGGGTTTTGAACGAATATTGGGTGTTGTTAAGAATGGTGCTTTGCGTAGTGATCTCGCCTTTACCTTCCTGTAAAGTGCCGTTCCAATGGGCATGTGCTGTACGTTTCATAAGTTTTTGTTTGTTTAAAAGTTTATTTCAGGTATTGTAAAATGCTGGTTTATTTCATTTATAAATGCCAAAATCTCATCATGGCCCAGTTGAGTCTCGGATGAGGTTACAAAATGCTGCGGCGCTTCTTCAAAGGTAGCCAAAAGCGCTCTGCGGAACTTAGCGATATTTTGATCTGTTTTCAGCGATGATTGCTTATCGGCCTTGGTAAATACCAAAACAAATGATAGCCCTTTTTCGCCAAGCCAGTTGCAAAACTCAACGTCTATTTTTTGCGGCTCAAGGCGGCTGTCGATAAGTACCATTACGCACTGGAGGCTTTCGCGCTTATCGAGGTAGGTATGGATAAATTTATCCCAATCGGCTTTTTTGCTTTTTGAAGCACGGGCG
>DATJJI010000006.1:0-6446 GCA_035492275.1 Mucilaginibacter sp. | reverse complement strand
TTATACTTTCCAGCATTAAGCGTATTAATCACTTTTATAAAAGCGTCCTGAAAAATATCCTCGGCCAGGTATTCGTCTTTTACGAGCAGATAAATTGAAGTGTAAATTTTTGTTTGATAACGGCGGATCAACTCTACCAACCCCTTCTCATCGCCGGTTATGTACAGATGGATTAGATCCTGATCACTTTGCAATTGAAAATCCATATAAAGCGTTTACTTTAAACTTATTTTAACTAAATTATTAAGTATAGCTTTTAATCGATAGCGGATTCTCCTATGGGTAAAAAAATTGTTACCTCAAATAAAGTAATTTTCCCGTTAAAAAGCAAATAATTTTTTTGTGTCATAATATTTATTGCTTTACCCAGTTATTTGGATACTGCTAAATATTTTAGGATTTTTGCATTTTGGAAAAAGCGTCTATAATTATTGGCTATGCCGGTTAGACTTTCTTTTTCGCCAATGGTTTAATGCCATTGACAATCAATACATAAAACATCAAATGATCAAAGAAGCAGATAAAGATCCGCAGAAACATATTATTATAAAAGGCACCCGGGTACACAACCTGAAAAACCTGGATGTGGCTATACCAAAAAACAAGCTGGTTGTAGTAACCGGCATGTCGGGGTCTGGTAAATCATCGCTGGCTTTTGATACGCTTTATGCCGAAGGCCAGCGCCGTTATGTGGAGAGTTTATCAAGCTATGCCCGGCAGTTTTTGGGCCGCATGAACAAGCCCGATGTTGATTATATAAAGGGCATTGCCCCCGCCATCGCCATCGAGCAAAAAGTGATCACTTCGAACCCGCGATCAACCGTTGGCACATCAACAGAAATATATGATTACCTGAAATTGCTGTTTTCGCGTATCGGCAAAACTATTTCGCCGGTGTCGGGCGGTATCGTAAAAAAAGATTCGGTAACCGATGTAGTTAACTTTATTACCACTCTGCCTGACGAAACACAGGTAACCATACTTTGCCCGTTATACCCGCATAATAACCGCAGCCTGAAGGAAGAGCTGGCCGTATTGATGCAAAAAGGTTTTGTAAGGGTGGAGTATCAGCAAAAAATATCTCGTATCGAGGCGTTGCTCGAAGATCAGGACCTGGATAATACCGTTTGGGATACAGTTGAAGAAAGCACCACTGCCGATCGTGACCGTTACCAGGATCATGCCGTACATATTGTAATTGACCGTATCACCAAAAATGATACCGACGAAACCATCAGCCGCTTAGGCGACTCGGTGCAAACCGCATTTTTTGAAGGCAAAGGCGATTGTTATGTGCGTTATCAGGAGCCAGATGCCAGCGAAGAAAAAGAGCGCTTTTTTTGCGATCGCTTTGAACTGGATGGCATAAAATTCGAAGAGCCAACTCCAAACTTTTTCAGCTTTAACAACCCGTATGGCGCCTGCAAACGCTGCGAGGGTTACGGTAAGGTGATCGGTATTGATGAGGACCTGGTTATCCCCGATAAAAGCAAAACGGTATATGAGGGGGCTATTGCCCCATGGCGTGGCGAAAAAATGCGCGAGTGGAATGATGAACTGGTAAAACATTCCCTGAAGTTTGATTTCCCCATCCATCGCCAATATAACCAGCTGACCGAAAAAGAACAGCGTTTGCTTTGGACGGGGAATAAATATTTCCGTGGTCTTGATCAATTTTTTAAGGAAATGGAGGCGCAGACCTACAAAATTCAATACAGGGTAATGCTATCCCGCTACCGCGGAAAAACCACCTGCCCTGATTGTAAAGGCAGCCGTTTGCGTCATGATGCTACTTATGTTAAGATAAATGACAGGTCGATAACCGATGTGGTATTAATGCCGCTGGATAAGGCGCTGGAGTTTTTTAACAGCCTGCAACTCAATGAAACCGATGTTAAAGTAGGCAAGCGTTTGCTCACCGAAATAACCAATCGCCTTAGTTTTTTGAATGATGTAGGACTGAGCTATTTAACCCTGAACCGTTTGTCGAACACACTGTCAGGCGGTGAGTCGCAGCGTATTAACCTGGCCACCTCGTTAGGCAGCAGCCTGGTGGGTTCGGTTTATGTGTTGGATGAGCCAAGCATAGGCCTGCATCCACGCGATACCCAAAGGTTAATAAGTGTACTGAAATCATTACGCGATGTTGGCAATACAGTTTTGGTAGTTGAACACGAAGAAGAGATCATGAAAGCCGCCGATCATATCATTGACATTGGCCCTGCTGCCGGTACCCATGGCGGCGAGTTGATATTTAGCGGCACGTATGATGAAATCATAAAAGATGACAACAGCTTAACCGGCCGCTACCTGAGCGGGAAGGAAGAAATAGCCATACCTGCCAGTCGCCGCAAATGGAATGATTTTATTGAGATAAAAGGCGCGCGCGAAAATAACCTGCAGCACGTAACAGCAAAATTCCCCCTAGGGGTTTTTACCGCGGTTACCGGTGTATCGGGCTCGGGTAAAACAAGTTTGGTGAAACGCATATTGGCTCCTGCCCTGCAAAAAACTTTAGGCAATTACACCGAGCAAACCGGGCAATATGATGCTATTGAGGGCGATTACGCTAAAATTGAACAGGTAGAACTAGTTGATCAAAATCCTATCGGCCGCTCATCACGCTCAAACCCGGTTACCTACGTAAAGGCCTGGGACGAGATACGCAACCTGTTTGCCACCCGCCCGGCAGCTAAAGCAGCGGGATTGAAGCCATCGTCGTTCTCTTTTAACGTAGAGGGTGGCCGCTGCGATGTTTGCCAGGGCGAAGGTGAGGTAAAAATAGAAATGCAGTTTATGGCCGATATATTTTTACAATGCGAAACCTGCGGCGGCAAGCGCTTTAAACAACATATATTGGATGTTACCTACAACGATAAAAACGTAAGCGATGTGCTGAACATGACCATCGAGGAAGCGCTGGAATTTTTCGCCGCCGAACCAAAGATCATCGCCAAAATAAAACCGCTGATGGATGTGGGGCTGGGGTATGTGCAACTGGGGCAATCGTCAAATACGCTATCGGGCGGCGAGGCGCAGCGTATTAAGCTGGCATCGTTCCTGGTTAAGGGGCATAACACCCAAAAAACATTATTCATTTTTGATGAGCCTACCACGGGGCTTCATTTTGCCGATATTAAAAAGCTGCTTAAATCGTTCGACGCGTTATTAGATCAAGGCAATACCATCATCGTTATTGAGCACAACATGGATGTAATTAAATGCGCCGACTGGGTAATTGACATCGGCCCTGAAGGCGGCGACCGCGGCGGCAAGGTAGTTTTTGAAGGCGTACCCGAAAATCTGATCAAACAGAAGGATAGCTATACAGGGCAGTTTTTGAAGGAGCGGTTTTAGTTAAACACAGAATATCGTTTCACTCCCCGCGTCATTGCGAGGAGTGAAACGACGTGGCAATCTCTTCACGCCAAGCGGATAACTAACTTTATAATAACTTTCCTATCGCGTAGAGATTGCTACGCTATCGCTCGCAATGACGTGGAGAGGTTAGCATAACTAACTCAATTCGCCTCTACCGGCAACATCCTATGCACAAAATGATAAACACCCTGATCAAGGGTGAATGAGAATGTTATTTTTTCTTTAACAGGCTTGCCATTTAAAGTAGCGGGAATAAGTGGCGGCAGCCTGCGTAACAGTGATACCAAACCGTTAGTAAGTTCAGCGTAAGGCGAATTGGAATTTAGCTTAATAATATTCCCGGTTTCATTGATCTCGCCGTCAATATCAAATTTTACCTCGTTTAAATATTTATGCAGATCAATTTTCCCAAAATATGGCCCTACCAGGTCCTTTATACTCTGATTAAATGATTCAGGGCCGTTACGGTATTGCGCATGCATAGCATTACGTAATTTAATACCCTCACCATTACAATTTACTAATGATATGCGTACCAACTCGGCATGGGTAAAGGGCAGCATATTAATGTTCACTAATTCTAAACGCGGGGCATCGCTATAAGCGCCAAGCGGGCCGTTACCTTTTTGAAAAGCGCCGTTCTTATATTTTTCGCTGATGAGTGTGTTATTATTGCCATCATTTGTTTTCACGGCTTCCCAGGTACCATCGGGGCTGCCGTTAAGCAGTTTACCTTTCCAGTAAATATCGCCCAGGTCGCTGCGGTAATTGCCTTTACCATTATCAATCGTTTTATTGCCTTTGGTATCCCAGGCCTCCATAATTTTTATGTCGTTGCCGTTGGCTTCAAAAAAAAGTTTGGGCTTGCCATCATCGTAATACATTTCCCATTTACCATCATACCGGTTATTTTTAAATGCCCCTTTGGCCTGTAGTTTACCATTCAGGTAATGCGTGGTGAAGTAGCCGTCCTTTTTGCCATCAGTGTAGTTGCCCTCGGTAATAATTAGTGATGGGTCTAAACGGCTCACATCCTTAATTATACCCATAAACTTACGTTCGCGCATATTTAGTTTAGCATAGCGGATGATCTGGCTGCAGCTATCCTCAATCAGCTCAAAACCATCGCTCAAGGCAAGATTTACGCTATCGCGCGCTACATAATTGATACGGATGTTACGGCTTTGTGTGTTGATGATCCGGCCCGGGCCGGCTGTTATTTGTGCCTGAACCAATGCCGAATAAAAAAGTGCAAAAGCAAGTAGAATAAATGTTTTTTTCATGATAAGGTTAACCGGTTTTAGTGCTGTCAAATTAGTAAATATTATTAAAAATCAATAATGCTTAATGTTAACCAACATCGCATTGTCAAATCCATAATTCCATAAATCATTAACCCAATAATTAATTACATTAGCTTTAATGAATAAATTGTTTGGCCGCCTTTGTTTTTTGTTATGGGGTTCTATCTGTTTCACCTCCTGCCATACTGCCGACAATAAAACGCATAAAACCGTATTTAACATTAACCTTGACGAGGGCCTTACCTCGCTCGATCCTGCTTTTTGCCGTAACCACTACACCATCTGGATGGATAACCAGATCTATAACGGTTTGGTGCAGATAGACGACAGCCTGAAAACCACTCCCTGCATCGCCAAAACCTGGGAAATATCAGCCGATGGAAAAACCTACATCTTTCACCTGCGTAACGATGTTTTTTTTCACGACGACGCGCATTTTAAAAATGGGTTAGGCCGTAAAGTTATAGCTGCCGATTTTGTGTATAGCTTCGACCGGCTCATCGACCCTAAAGTAGCCTCATCAGGCTCATGGATATTCAGCGATAAAATAACCGGCAAGGAAGCTTTTGCAGCTTTGAACGACAGCACCCTGCGCATAACCCTGAAACAACCTTTTGCTCCTTTTGTAAGCATGCTTACTGCGCAGTATTGCTCGGTAGTGCCTAAAGAGGTGGTGGAGTTTTATGGGAAAGATTTTCGCAGCCACCCGGTAGGTACGGGCCCTTTTAAGTTCAAATACTGGAAAGAAGGTGAGGTAATGGTATTGCTTAAAAACGAGAAATATTGGGAGAAAGATAATAAAGGCAAACAATTACCCTACCTCGATGCCATCCGGGCCACGTTTATTGACGACAAGCAAACCGCCTTTATGGAGTTCATTAAAAAGAACATCGACTTTTTTAATGATATAGACGGCAGCTACCGTGATGATATTTTAACCAAGGATGGGCACATTACCCAAAAGTATAAAGGCAAATTTGTGTTAAGCTCGGGGCCTTACCTTAATACAGTTTATTTAGGTATGCTGGTAGATACTAACTTGCCTATCGTAAAACATTCACCATTACGATTACTAAAGATACGGCAAGCCATAAACTACGCCATTGATAAGCAAAAACTGATAAAATATCTGCGCAACAGTTTAGGCACACCCGGTTACAAGGGCTTTATACCACAGGGCATGCCCGGCTTTAGCGATACGCTGAAAGGTGGCTATAATTATAACCCCACAAAGGCTCGCCAACTGCTGGCCGAAGCCGGTTATCCCAACGGTAACAATATGCCGCCTATTACCCTTACTACAAGCGTAGCCTACCATAACCTGATAGAATATGTACAAAGCGAACTGGAACGTGCCGGTATAAAAACCAATATTGAGGTTACCCAATTTGCCAGCCTGCGCGAAATGGTAGCTAAAAATGGCATCAATTTTTTCTATGGATCATGGATTGCCGATTACCCGGATGGCGAGAATTATATGTCGGTTTTTTACTCGAAAAACAAGATCCCCTTTGGGCCCAATTATACCGGCTTTAACAACAAGCAGTTCGACGAACTATTTGAGCAGGCCTATGATGTAAAGGATGATGCCAAACGTTTTGCCCTTTATCGCCGTATGGATAACCTGGTAATGGCTAAAGCGCCCGTAGTTGTTTTGTATTATGACAAACGGGTAAACCTGTATCAGAATAATATAAGCGGCTACAGCTTAAACGCACAGAATTTGTTGACGCTGAAGAGAGTCAAAAAAAAGTAGAGACA
>DATJJI010000005.1:0-16574 GCA_035492275.1 Mucilaginibacter sp. | reverse complement strand
GACTTTTTCCTTATTTTTTATTTGCCCCCCTCTCCTTTGGAGAGGGCCGGGGTGAGGCTTAGTACTTATACCTATCGCCCCACAATTTTTTTAATTTCTCTTTTGACTCATACTCCCTGGGGTTGTTACCAGGCTCATATAATTTTGTTCCTTTAATTGCATCGGGCAAAAAATCGAGGTCAACAAAGCTACCTTCAAAGCTGTGGGCATATTTATAATCCTTACCATACCCTATGTTTTTCATGAGCTTGGTGGGGGCATTGCGCAGGTGCAGAGGTACGGGCAGGTCGCCGGTTTGTTTTACCAGGCTCATGGCGGCGCCAATGGCCGTAGTGGCCGAATTACTTTTGGCTGATGTAGCCAGGTAAATTGCCGTTTGCGACAGGATAAGCTGAGACTCGGGCATGCCGATTACATTCACCGAAGTAAAGCACGATTGTGCCAGCAATAGGGCATTAGGGTTGGCGTTGCCAATATCTTCGGATGCCAGGATGAGCATACGGCGGGCAATAAACAGCGGGTCTTCGCCACCGGCTATCATCCGCGCCAGCCAGTATACCGCGCCGTTAGGGTCGCTGCCCCGCATAGATTTGATGAAGGCCGAAATAATATCGTAGTGCTGCTCGCCGGCCTTATCATACAGCGCCATATTTTGCTGTACATGTTCCAGCACAGCTTTGTTGGTGATCTCAATTTTTTTACCGTCGAACGCATTTACCAGCAACTCGAATATATTTAACAGCTTACGCGCGTCGCCACCCGACAGGCGTAGCAAGGCCTCGTTTTCTTTAATGACGATCTTTTTTTTGCTCAAAACCACATCTTCTTTCATGGCCTTATCCAGCAGGCTAACCAGGTCGTTTTCTTCCAAAGGCTGCAAAATATAAACCTGGCATCGCGACAGCAAAGCGGATATAACCTCGAAAGATGGATTTTCGGTAGTAGCGCCTATCAGCGTAACTATGCCACGCTCAACAGCACCCAATAAGGAGTCCTGCTGCGATTTGGAAAAACGGTGAATCTCGTCAATAAACAATACGGGTAAAGTATCGCCCTGTTCTTTTAATAAAGATGCGGTTTCAATTACCTCCCGCACATCCTTCACGCCCGAGTTAATGGCGCTCAGTGAAAAGAAGGGCCGCTCTAAAGTTTGCGAAATGATGTAGGCCAGCGTAGTTTTACCCACACCCGGCGGCCCCCAAAACAGCATTGACGGCAACGCGCCCGACTCGATGGCCTTACGTAGCACGGCACCCGGGCCTACCAGGTGTTTCTGGCCCACATAGTCGTCCAGGTTTTTGGGGCGCATGCGCTCGGCTAATGGCGGCAAATTGTTCATGTAGTAAAAATCTGAAAAGTAAATGCCAAATCCTAAATTTATTAGTATTTTTAGATAACAATTAAATGATAGCTAAAGTTCTATCTTTACTATACCAAAAACCTTTTCAAAATGGCAGAGCCAAAGGATATGTCCAGCAATAAGGACTCAGATGCAAAAGATGATCATTCTTTAAGGAATGATGATGTTAAACTCCCATCAAATTCAATTAATAAAAAGAAAGCTAAAAAGGATTACACAATAATAGTTAATGTCCCCGAACAACAAAACAGAACGGCTGAAACAGCTAACGAAATTGCCAAAGAAGCAAATAAAGTGTCTTGGAGGTCTGTTAGAGTAAACAGTTTGCTGCTTGGTATAACCTTGGTTGTAGCTTGTATATCCATTTGGCAAGGGTGCTTGACAAGACGATCCGTAGCAATTGCAGATAGTGTTTTCAAAGCTGATACTACTAATGCAGGTAAGGTATACAAACAATCTCGAATTGATGCGAACGCCAATGATAAGCGAGAAGATGATAGAGATAAAAGAGCAAAAAGAAATCTTGACATACAAGATAGCTCTTTAAAGGCCCAAATAAAATCTTTTCAAGAAACCCAAAAAGAGTTTGAAATGGAAAGCAGGCCATTTATAACTGTCGCTAATGTTATTATTGATACACCAGCACTAAATAGTAAAATTAAAGGTACCGCACAAATTATAAATAGTGGAAAACAGCCAGCCTATATTGTCAGCGCATATTATGACTGGAGAATGGAACCTGATTCGGGTTATCATTCTATGGAAAAAATACAACACCAAAACTCTGCCGAAAATAGTGTTATAGTAGGCGGCGGATCTATTTCTTTTTGGACAAATAGTCAAATTATCACATCTGACAGAATGGAATATTATAAAACCCATCCCCTGTATCGTTATGTACGTGCAATGATAACATATAAAGGCTTTTCGAAAAATAAAATATATAGAACCGAATTAATGTATAGAGTATTGCTTAAAACAGATAAAGACTCCAAAACTGTTTTTTATGATTCCAATTAAATTCTTTATAGTGTAACATTGTATGGTATCGCCAATTCTGAAAGCAAATGCCAAATCCTAAATTTATTAGTATTTTTAGATAACAATTAAATGATAGCTAAGTTTAACCATTCTACCTTTCCATCCATCTGCGATGAATTAGCGCAGCGCGATACCGACCTTGCCGCTATCATCAAGGCGCATGGCTACCCACCCATGTGGAATCGCCCCAATACTTTCGAAACTTTGGTTCATATTATTTTGGAGCAGCAGGTTTCGCTGGCTTCGGCACTGTCAGCATTAAATAAATTGCGGGAGCGGGTACAGCAGATTACACCTGCACGGGTGTTGTTGTTGACAGATGAGGAATTTAAAGCCTGTTATTGCAGCCGGCAGAAAACCACTTACCTAAAATACTTAGCTGAAGCGATCTTAAACGGGCAGATCAACCTGGAACAGTTTGAGCAATTACCCGACGACGAGATACGCACCCAACTCACCGCCCTTAAAGGCATCGGCAACTGGACCACCGATGTTTACCTGATGTTTGTTTTGCAGCGAGCGGATATATTCCCCATCGGCGACCTGGCGGCGGTTAACGCGCTGAAACGGGTAAAAGGTTTATCTATGAGCACTACCCGTGAAGAAGTGTTGGAAATTGCAGAGCAGTGGCAGCCTTATCGTACTATAGCTACCATGATATTATGGCACTTTTATTTATCGGTGCCGAAGAAATCAACAAAATAAATACTCCTTGTCATTCTGAGCATAGCGAAGAATCTTGTCGCATTGACAGGTCGCTTATATAAGATTCTTCGCTACGCTCAGAATGACAAGGATATAAATAAAAGGCCACTGTGTTAAACACAGTGGCCTTTTCCTCAAATCGGGAATATTTTATTTGAACATCACACTGGTTTTGCCCATGGTGTAACCATCAGCATACAGTATTACAGTGTAAGTACCTTTTTGGTAGGGTACAGCGGCCGCGTTCACCCAATCAACAGTGTAAGCGCTGCCGTCGTCGTTATAATCAATAGATGTTTTGTAGGTGAATTGCAGGTCCTGGCCGTCGGCGTTAAAGGTACCGCTATCGTTAGCAGTGATCAGGTTGCCGGTTGGGTCGATAACGCGGATAAAAATATCATGCGATCCTTTGGCAGCAACCGCATTGCTGGCTACGGTAAAGTTGATCTTCAGCTTATTAATATTCTTAGCTTTGGTTTCGATGCTTTCCTTACCATTCTTTTTTACCTTATAGCCCACTACACTTGCTGCCCCCACCTTAATGGCTGATGCTACCTGCACCTTGGCATTCAGGTCCTGGTTTTGTTTTTCGAGCGTGGTGGCTTTTTGGTTAACGGTAGTCAGGTTGGTTTTTAAGGTATCACGCTCGTTGGTTAACGAGGTGTTTTGTTGTTTTAGTTCTTCAATATCTGCGGTGTATTTGGTAACAAAATACCGCAGTTGTTTAATGTCTTCCTGAGCTTTTACCAGGTCGGCCTGGGTTAATTTGCCTTTAGCCAGTTGCACACGCAATACTTTAATTTTTGCTTTCAGCGAGTCGTTTTTCGCGGTCATCTCGGCCGACATTTTGGTTTTACCGGCATTTACCTGCTCAACCTGTGCCTCCAAGCTGTCCAGCTCCGTTTGCAGGCGTGTTTTTTCGTCATTCTGATACACGATTTTTTGATCAGAATTATTTTTCTTCATGTATAAATACACATCGGTGCCTAAGAGGGCCAATATTACCACTATTAAAAAGTAAATAACATTCGAGTTCTTTTTAGGCGCTTGAGTTGGTTGGTTTTCCATAAAAATAAATGAGTTTAGTTCTTAAAAAATAAAAGATACCGGCATACCTTTTTCGTCCGGATCAATTATTGTTAACTGTTAATCAACGTTATAATGCAAAAATTATGATAAATGTTTGACAAAGATTAAAATTTTATTTGGTTGATAATCATAAAAATAGCTACAAAATGAATAAAACACAATAAAAATTGACCATAATAAACCGCCGTATCAATGAGTTTATATCTTTGCAAATCTTAATTAAGGCCCTTAATGCAGCACATACGCCACGCCATATTCCTTTTTTTACTATTAGTTACAATTGGTGCCAGCGCCCAGATAGATACCCCGGAACTGGCTAACTATCGTGCCGACCCTAAGCGCGAATTCAGGGGGGTGTGGATAGCTACTGTTACTAATATTGACTGGCCCAGCAGCACCCGTCTCACTCCCGATCAGCAAAAACAGCAGTTGATCGACCAATTAAATGCACACCAGCGTACCGGTATCAATGCAGTAATGTTCCAGGTGAGGCCTGCTGCCGATGCTTTTTATGCCAAGGGCAAAGAACCATGGTCGCGTTGGTTAACCGGCAAACAGGGGCGCGCTCCCGAACCTTTGTATGACCCGCTTGATTTTGCTATTACCGAGGCACATAAACGCGGCATGGAGCTGCATGCCTGGTTTAACCCATACCGCGCAACTATGGATGGTCAATTCAGTTTATTGAGCCCCGACCATATCACCAACTTAAAACCGGAATGGTTTTTTATATACGGCGGCATCAAATTATTTAATCCCGGTATTCCAGAGGTGCGCGAGTACATTGTGCAGGTGATTTTAAATGTGGTTGATAATTACGACATCGACGGGGTGCATATGGATGATTATTTTTATCCGTACGCTATTGCCGGGCAGCATATTAACGACTCGGCTACATTTAAACAATACGGCGGCGATTTTCAGGATATCAAAGATTGGCGGCGAGATAACGTTAATCAACTCATTAAAATGCTGAGTGACAGCATACACAAACATAAACCGCATGTAAAATTTGGTATCAGTCCGTTTGGTATTTGGGCTAATAAAGCTCAAAACCCCGATGGTTCAGATACGCATGGCGGCGATTCTTATTATGAGCTATATGCTGATTCGCGCAAGTGGATGAAAGAAGGCTGGCTGGATTATATTAATCCGCAATTGTATTGGCCGATTGGTGACCGCCGCGCGCCTTTTGAAAAACTGCTGCCGTGGTGGAGCGATAATACCTACAACCGGCATTTATATGTTGGGCAAGCTGCTTATCGCATCGGTGAGCGCCCCATATCTAATTTTAAACATCCGCAAGAAATGCCCGACGAAATAAAACTACTGCGTAATAACCCACGGGTGCAGGGAAGTGTATTTTTTAGCTCGGTTTCGCTGTTACACAACCCGCTTGGCTTTGCCGATTCGTTACGACAAACCTATTACCGTCACCCGGCCCTGCCGCCCGTTATGCTCTGGCTCGATTCTGTAGCGCCCGAGCCGCCGCGTGCATTTGTGGCCAGCAGATTACCCAATTTTACGGTGCAGCTAAAATGGCAAATTCCCCTACCTGCTAAAGATAAAGAGCCTGTTTATGGTTATGTTATTTACCGTTTTGAAGGGACCGAAAAAATTGATATTGACAGCAGCAGTAAAAACATACTGCATATACAGTATAATACCGATACCGCTTATATAGATACTACCGCGCAACGCGGCAAAACTTATTTATACATCATCACGGCTATTGACAGGCTGAAGAATGAAAGTGACCGCTCGCCGACTATAGCGGTGACAATACCGTAATAGAAAAAGAGCGTTGTCATCCTGAGCATGTCGAAGGATAGCGGGTGATGGCCTTCGCACACCCTTCGACGGGCTCAGGGTGACAGTCACACCTGATTAGCTAAGTTTTTAATTATCTTGCTTCCTGATTCTTAATTTTAATAAATGAGGGCTGTAATACAACGCGTTTCGCAGGCAGATTGTAAGGTTGACGGCGCAATAACCGGGGCTATTGGCATAGGTTTCCTGGTGCTGCTGGGTATTGAGGATGCTGATACCGTCGACGATCTGCAATGGCTGGCTCAAAAAATAACGGGCTTGCGGGTGTTTAGCGACGAAAATGGTTTAATGAATAAAGCATTGGCCGATATGGATGGGAACATTTTACTGGTATCGCAATTCACGTTGTTTGCACAAACCAAAAAAGGCAATCGCCCATCATTTATACGGGCAGCGCGGCCCGAAAAAGCAATTCCGCTGTATGAACAAATGATACAAACGCTTGCAACCATCACCGGAAAGAAAATAGCTACCGGTATTTTTGGCGCGGATATGAAATTGAGTTTGGTTAATGACGGGCCGGTCACGATAATTATTGATACAAAGGATCGCGATTTTTAACCCCACCAGGGGGCGTCATTGCGAACGAGGAACGAGTGTGGCAATCTCTACACGATAGGTGAGCGCCTTACCTGGCGTGTAGAGATTGCCACGCTATCGCTCGCAATGACGTATGTTTAATTATATATATTATGACTATACAAGAAGCACAAAGCACCGTCGACAACTGGATAAAAACTACCGGCGTACGTTATTTTAATGAACTTACCAATACCGCTATGCTGATGGAAGAGGTAGGCGAAGTAGCACGCATCATGGCGCGGCAGTATGGTGAGCAATCTTTCAAAAAATCGGACACGGAAGTTAATCTGGCTGATGAAATGGCCGATGTTTTATTTGTGCTGATATGCCTGGCCAATCAAACCGGTATTGACCTGACCGACGCCCTACAGAAAAACCTGGAAAAGAAAAATATCCGCGATGCCGAAAGGCATAGGAATAATGAGAAGTTGAAATAGCTTGTTATCCGTTGGTTAAAACCAACGGCAATGAATTTTTATATTCATTGCCGCCTCATTTATGGGGCGAATGAATGGCTTTAGCCAAATTACGCCCTGCTAACCTTATCTCTCGTCATCCTGAATTCATTTCAGAATCTTAAAGCGCATTATTGACTTACTTAGCGAGTGGGATGCCGAAATAAATTCGGCATGACGGCTATATTTAATAATTTAAGGCCTCCGCTCATCCTTCGAGAGCCTCAGGATGACACCCTATTGTATTTAATTACTATTCATTAACCACCTGCGCAGTCGATTTCATCATGTTCATGGTGCTTTCCGCCAGGCGGATAAATTCTGAGCGATAACCATCCTCATCTTTCCCTTTAGCGCCTTTAGCCATTTTTATGAGCTGATCGAACCTCGAGTTTTGTTTGAACTGCGAATTGCGCAGCAGCATACCGTATTCGGCAACCGCAGCGGCGAACCTGAAATCTTCGGACGTTTTATCAGTCTCGATCGGTTTATTATTTACTACTACCGATTCCATTTTACTGACTTCCGAATCGGGTTGTTTGTAACGGAATTTAACCGTCATTACCCCGGGCGAATTACTCACTGGTTTATCACGTGCAACTTTTTGGTATTTTAAAGGGTCAACACTGCCTGTAAAACTATCCTTCACACCTGCCGGGATGATCTCGTACAAAGCGGTAACTGTATGCCCAACACCCATATCGCCGGCTACTTTGGTATCATTATTAAAATCTTCTTTCGCCATCAGCCTGTCCTCATAACCCAGCAAGCGGTAAGCCTGAACATTGGCGGGGTTAAACTCAACCTGCAGCTTAACATCTTTGGCAACAGTAAATAAAGTACCGCCAAACTCAGTCACCATTGACTTGGTGGCTTCGGTAATATTATCGATGTAGGCATAGTTACCATGTCCCTTATCGGCCATACGCTCCATTTTACTGTCTTTTAAATTGCCCATGCCAAAGCCCAGTATAGATATACTTACGCCGCTACCTCGTTCCTCCTCGATCAACTGTTCCATATCTTTATTGCTTGATGGGCCTACGTTAAAATCGCCGTCGGTAGTTAAAATGATGCGGTTGTTACCTCCCTTAATAAAATTTTGACGGGCCACCTGGTAAGCCATGCTGATACCAGCACCACCGGCAGTGCCGCCGCCTGCTCCCAATTGGTCTATCACATCTTTAATTTTAACTTTTTGATCGCCAGGGGTCGATGCCAGCTTAATACCTACTTCGCTTGCGTAAACTACAATAGCTACATGGTCGTTGGGCCTTAACTGGTCAACCAGCATTTTCATAGCAGTTTTTACCAAAGGCAGTTTATTCGCCTCAAACATTGATCCGGAAACATCGATTAGAAACACCAGGTTTGATGGCGGCAATTTGTCGGTTTTTACATTTTTAGCTTTCAGGCCAATACGCACCAACTGATGTTGTGGGTTCCAGGGTGCAGTAGAGAGTTCAGTTTTTATGGCCACAGGCTCGCCATTGGTAGGTTCAGGCAAGTCATAATGAAAATAATTGATCATTTCTTCAATACGTACGGCGTTTTTAGGCGGCAATTGCCCGTTGTTAATGAACCTGCGAATATTAGCGTAAGATGCTGCGTCAACATCAACGGCGAAAGTAGAAAGTGGCGTTACTTTAGGATCAGTAAATTGATTTTCAATTATGCGCCCATATGACTCTGCATCGTTTCGGGTTCTGTTGTTCGGAAATATGGAAGGAGCAGGTCGTGTTACACTTGTCTGATTGCCCACAGCGTCAACTATTTGCACTTCCCGCAATGCAATATTGGCAGGCAAATGTTTAGCTGCTGCCTGTACATTGCCACCTACAAAGTCTTTGCCGTTTATACGGGCTTTTGTAATTTGACGGCCTTGCGAAACTGCATTCCCGTCGGCTCCTACCTGTATGCCTTCCATTTTTCTTAACAGTTCATCGGGTGTGGCATTAGGATTTACATTGTATGGAGCTGCCCTGTAGGCAACGGTATCCATTTTGTAAATCACCTGGTTTAGGTAAACATCCAACCGATTATTATTATTTAAAGAAATAGTGCTTGTTTCGTACCCGGCAGCGCTGAACACCAGCCGGGTTTTATCCGCAGGCACTGCTATACTGTAATGCCCCTGTGCATTGGTATAAGCATCAGTATGCGTGCCCTCAACAACAATATGTACACCCGAAATAATTGTTTTATTGGTTGCGTTATATACTGTCCCGTTTATAATGCGGAGGCTGCTTGATCTAAAACTGCTTAGGCCGATGAGCGCGATAAAAATAATGAGATAATTTTTCATGAGTTTATTATTTAATTGTTTATGATTTGTTGGAATTATAGAAGTAGGATGCAACTTGTTATTGATTTCCATAAATCATTTAAAAAAATTATTTTGTTCGCTGCATGAAGTTTCTGAAAAGCGCAGATAAACTCAGTAAGCATACTGACGAGAGCCTGTTACAGCAATACAGGCAAACCGGCGATATGGCCATATTGGGCGCTTTATATGAAAATTATATGCACCTGGTTTATGGGGTTTGCCTTAAATATTTAAAGGATGAAGAGCAGAGCAAGGATGCTGTAATGCAAATATTTGAAGAGCTTATAACAAAAACAGCAATGCACGATGTGCAACAATTTAAAAGCTGGCTGTATGTATTAAGCCGGAATTTTTGCCTGATGAAATTGCGTTCCGACAAAAAATTTATGACTGAAAAATTGGATGACCATATGGAATTTGTTGACGATATGCATCCTTACAGTGAGTTGGAAGAAAACATAACTGCTTTGGAGCGTTGTAAAGAAAAGCTGACTGCGGCACAAAAAATAAGCATTCAGTTGTTTTATACTGATGAGAAATGTTACAAAGACATTGCCGACGAGACAGGGTACACCATGAACGAGGTAAAAAGCTATATACAAAACGGAAAAAGAAATTTGAAAATTTGCCTGGAAAAGAATCGTGAGCGCTAAAAAACCCGACATATCGAAAATAGACAAGTATCTGAAAGGAGAACTTGACAGCCGGGCCATGCACCAGTTAGAACGCGAGGCTCAGGACGATCCGTTTTTAATGGACGCGCTTGAGGGCTATCAATCCACAGGTAAAAACCAACAGGCAAATGTTGATGAATTAAAAAACAGATTAGCCCTAAGGATAGCCGCCAGGCAGAAAAATCCGGTTGTTTTATGGCGCAAATTAGCTATCGCGGCTTCTGTGCTATTGCTACTGGGTATTGCTTATTGGATATTTAAACCTAAGACTGTTGTAAAGCAGTACGCCAATCTTGTCGAACTTAAAAAACCGGTCGAAACGCCCACTGCAACTAAACAAGCCCCCCCGGCGCAGGTAATTACAAGATCAGTTCAAAAACAGGCTAAACCAGCTGCTGTTAAAGAAAATCAGTCGGCACCACCGGCTCCGCAAAACAGCTTGATTGCTTCTGCAAAAGTGACCAATGGTAAAGATGAGCCTGTTTATAAAATGGATACTGTTGAATACCGGGCCAGCGATTATAAAGCTAACCGGAATGCCACAGCAGATGAACTATTGAAAAAAATGTCGGGTATACAGGTAGGAGCCGACGGGAACGCAGTTTCGCAGGGCCGTCAAATTACAAAAGCACGTATCAATGGTAAAGATTTTGTGGGCGGCAACATACAATCGGCAGCTAAAAATCTACCTGCCGATATGCTTGAAAAAGTACAAATAATTGATGCAGTTGGCAACCAGGCCACAAAAGCAAAAAAAGGCAACCCTGATACACCCCGGCTTATAGCCACTAATCAGGTTGCAAAGCCTATACAGTTAAGAGAAGTTGCGATACCTCATAAAGAAACCGATACTACACCATCGCTTAGTGAAGTAGTGGTAATAAAAACAGCCCGGCCAGTTATAGATTGGAATGAATATAACATGTATATCAACAAGCATGCGGTAATGCCCAATGGCACTACCGGTATGGTAATCGTTGTGTTTAATTTAGCACCTGATGGTACCATAACCAATATTCACGTTACAGGCAATAGTAATAAAGCTATGAACGAAAAAGCTATCGCGATCATTAAAAACGGGCCTAAATGGATTGGCGGAGCGAAAACCCAGGAAATCAAATTAAAGATCAATTTCCATAAATAGATTTTGTCATTCTGAGCATAGCGAAGAATCTTGTTAACGCGATAAGATTCTTCGCTATGCTCAGAATGACAATTATATAATAGACTAACTTTTTTCCTCCCAAATCATACACAAGTGCAATATCGTTTCAACTGCTTTTTGCATGTCTTGTACCGATACCCATTCCTGTTTGCTATGAAAAGCATGCTCACCTGCAAAAATATTGGGGCAGGGTAATCCCATAAATGACAGGCGTGAACCATCGGTGCCGCCACGTATACTGCAAAGTTTTGCTTCAAGCGCCGCGCGTTTAATAGCTTCCATACCATACTCAACAATCTGCGGGTGTTTATCCAGCATCGCTTTCATATTACGGTACTGCTCTTTAACCTGTAACTCGTAAGTTGCACCGGGAAAATCCTCTAAAACCTCGTCGGCTATCTGCCTGATCTCGTTAGCAAGCCGGTTTAGCTTATCGTCTTCAAAATCACGGATAATAAAATCAATAGTGGCTTCTTCTACATGGCCGCTTATACCCACCGGGTGTATAAAACCTTCCATCCCTTCGGTATTTTCGGGCGATAGCTCAAAAGGCAACATGGCTACTATAAGCCCGGCAATTTTTATGGCGCTTTCCATTTTGCCTTTGGCAAAGCCCGGGTGCGAGCTGATGCCGTGAATGATGAGCTTTGCTCCATCAGCCGAAAAAGTCTCGTTTTCCATATTGCCCGCGCTTTCGCCATCCATGGTATAACCGGCATATGCCCCCAGTTTTTTAATATCAACCTTATCAACACCGCGGCCAATCTCCTCATCCGGTGTAAATAATATCCTGATGTCGCCATGCTTAATTTCGGGGTGATTGATGAGCTGGTAGCAGGCATCCATAATTTCGGCCACGCCTGCTTTATTATCAGCGCCCAATAACGTAGTGCCGCTGGCGGTAATAATATCCTTACCCAGTTGATTTTTCAGGTCGGCATGATCGGCCATCCGAATGACTTGTGACGGATCATCGGGCAGTACTATATCCGCACCCTGGTAATTTTTATGAACTATGGGTTTTACACCGGCTCCGCTGCAATCGGGCGAGGTATCCATATGCGAGCAAAAACAAATTACCGGTACATTTTTTTCGGTATTGGATGGAATGGTAGCATAAACGTAACCGTATTCATCTAAGTGGGCATCAATTACACCTATTTGTTGTAATTCGTCCACTAAAAGCCTGCCCAGGTTTTTCTGTTTTTCGGTTGATGGATAGCTTGTCGATTCAGGATCTGATTGCGTATCGATAGTTACATAATTTAAAAAACGTTCGGTAACTGTGAAAGCGATGGTTTGGCTAAAGTTCATATATTTGAGGAAATGTATATTTTGGAACAAAATTGGGTAATTAGCCGTACAAATTGACATTTGGTTTTGAGAAAGTTTATATTATTTTTCATTTTAATTACCCCAACGTTATCGCTGAAAGCCCAGGATAGCTATAACTATTCAGTATATGGCGTCGGCGCCTCAGTTAGCCAGGTGTATCCGTTTGATGACCTGAAGATAGCCAATAAAACCTATGCTGTTAGTGTTAGCGGCTATTATAACTGGACCCCTTATGTAAACTTTGCCGGCGAATTACAGGTTGGCAGCGTATCGGGCGGTAGCATTGTGCTTGATGAAAGCAAACGCCAATACGATAATCATTACAAAGCCTTAGTTTTTCATGGCGATATAGCGCTTGGCGAACTCATTGATTATTCAGGAAGTACGGCTTTGGGCGTGCTGAAAGACTTTTATGCAGGCACAGGCTTTGGGTTTATTTATAACAATATGGCATTTATTCAGCGCTATAATTTAGATGCTTCAGGTTACCCAATTGGAACGTATAGGTTTCCTGGCGCAAATAGTAGTGTGAACCTAATGGTGCCCTTTCGCTTTGGCTATGAGTTTAAAATATATAATGATTTTGATGAGCCTTATATCGGTATTAATATAGGGTATACGCATAATATAACATTTGGCGAAAATTTGGATGGCTATACCGACCCCCCGTCGCACTTTCGCAATAACTCACCCGACCAATACCGGCAAATCGTTATCGGCATTAAATACAATTTCGGCCCTATAACCTCATATACTAAAAAAATAAACGCTACCCGTAATTATTCATGGTAAATGAACATTGAGGAACTACGTGATTATTGCTTGCAAAAGCCGGCCGTTACCGAAGGGTTTCCCTTTGGTGAGGATACGCTTGTTTTTAAAGTAGCCGGTAAATTGTTTTTACTGACGGGCCTTGAAGCAGGCGACCGCTTTAATGTAAAATGCGACCCCGAACTGGCTGTTGAGCTGCGCGAGCGCCATCCCGAAGTACAGCCCGGCTACCACATGAATAAAAAAATGTGGAACACCGTTTTTATGAACGGCACCCTAACCCGCAAACAACTGCTCGAAATGATTGACCACTCGTACAGCGAAGTGGTAAAGGGACTGCCCAAAAAGATACGTGCCGAAATTACCGATGGGGAATAGTCTTTATTAAATCGCATAGGTATATTTGCTAAAACCCATTTCGTAATGAAACAAGCTTTATTGGTATTGTTTGCCTGTTTGTTTTTTGGTGCGGTGCAAGCACAGCTAACCCCATTTGAACTAAGTAAAGATAAAAACTACACGGCCACCTATCCGCAGGTAATTGCTTACTACCATGATCTGGCTAAAACCAACCCGCAAATGCGGATATTTAACTATGGCACTACCGATATTGGTAAACCTTTAACCCTCATTGTATTATCGCGCGATAAGGTTTTTGAACCGGCAGCTATAAAAAAGCAAAACAAGAGAGTATTGCTCATTAACAACGGCATACACCCCGGCGAACCCGAGGGTATTGACGCCAGTATGATGTTTGCCCGCGACTTGTTAAAGAAGAATGCCTTACCCAAAAATGTGGTAATTTGTATAGTTGCCGTTTATAATATTGATGGCAGTTTAAACCGCGGTGTTAGCCGTATTAATCAGAACGGGCCCGGCAGCTATGGTTTCAGGGGTAATTCACGCAACCTTGACCTCAACCGCGATTTTATAAAGGGTGATAGCCGTAACACCTATTCGCTTGAACAGATTATTAACAGCTGGCAGCCCGAAATATTTTTGGATAACCATACCAGCGACGGCGCCGACTACCAGTATGTAATGACGCTGATAGAGACCCAAAAAGACAAGCAAAACCCTATACTGGCCAATTATACCTCGAAAACACTCTCACCCGAATTATATAAACGGATGAAAAAAAGCGGCTTTGAAATGACGCCGTATGTAGAGAGTGAAGAATCAATACCCGACTCGGGCATTATAAGTTTTTTAGAGACGCCACGTTTTGCCACTGGCTACACATCGCAGCATAACATTATCAGTTATATCACCGAAACACACATGCTCAAGCCGTTTGATAAGCGGGTGTACGCTACTTACGATTTTATGCAGGCACTGGTGGATATAAATGATCGCGACGCAAAACTGATAGGCGAAATAAAACACAAAGCTGATGAGCAGGTAAAAGCCCAGCAAACTTTTGCTTTGAATTGGGATGTGGATACCAAACATTATGACACCCTGACCTTTAAAGGTTTTACAGCAGGCTACAAACCCAGCGAGGTAAGCGGCTTAACGCGGCTGTATTACGACCGTGGTAAACCTTTTACCAAAACCATTAAGTATTTTGATAATTATGTGGTAACCGTTTCCGCCCAAAAGCCGCTGGCCTATGTTATACCGCAGGCGTGGGGCAAGATCATCGACCTGTATAAGCTGAATAATGTAGCGATGCATCGGTTAACGCATGATACTACGCTCGACTTACAGATGTACTATATAGCCGATTATAAAACATCGGCCCGGCCGTATGAGGGGCACTATCTGCATAGCGGCGTAAAACTATCGCCTGTGCAAATGAAAGTTAAATTTTATGAGGGCGATTATGTAATTTATACCAACCAGGCGCTTAACCGTTATATTGTAGAAACGCTGGAACCGCAGGGTGTGGATTCGTTTTTTGCCTGGAATTTTTTCGATTCGGTTTTGGGGCAGAAGGAAAGTTACTCGCCCTATGTTTTTGAAGATGTAGCTGCCGACCTGCTGAAAAATAACCCCGGGCTGCGCAAAAAGCTGGATGAAGAAAAACAAAAAGACCCGAAACTGGCAGGCAGCGCCTCAGCGCAGTTGAATTTTGTTTATCGCAACTCACCCTATTTCGAAAAAACATATCTTCGCTACCCGGTGGGTCGAATTATTGCACCTGCCAAACTCGACTTGAAATGATGGAATACCTAAACATGGCACCTGTTGCCAGCTTTATATTTGTTATAACTATTATTACTACGTTATTGGCCTTTAATAACGAAGAGTGGTACGGTAAGCTCATGCTGCATCCCTATAGTGTATATCGCCGCAAAAATATGTTTACCTTGCTTACCAGCGGGTTGATACATAGAGACTGGATGCACCTTATTTTTAACATGCTGTCGTATTATTTCTTTGCTTTTCAACTGGAAGTGATAATTGGTCATTGGCAGTTTGGCTTGTTATATATAGCCAGTTTAATATTGAGCGATCTGCCATCGGTAGCAAAACATAAGGAAGATTACTGGTATCATAGCCTGGGCGCATCAGGAGCAGTGAGCGCGGTGATATTTAGCTCTATCATGTATCAGCCTATGAGCTCAATGATGATTATTCCCATTCCGATACCTATACCGGCTATTTTATTTGGGGTGCTGTACCTGATTTATTGTAGTTATGCGTCAAAATACTCGCGCGATAATATTAACCATGATGCGCACTTATTTGGCGCGCTGAGCGGAGTGGCCATTACCATTATTCTGACCCCAAGAATTGTACCGTACTTTTTGCACCAGGTTACCGTGGCAGTTCAATCGCATCTGCGTTAATAAAATCACCATCTGCATTAAATAGGAAACTCATAGGCTGTTCAGGGTTTTTGATGATCTCTAACAGCAGGAAGCCCCAGTTTTTCCAAAAGCTTTCCAGTACCTGCCCGTAAATTTTATTGAGCCAGCTATCAAATAATGGTTTGCTGCTCATGCCGCGCAAGGGCATAGCTTCAATAAATATCTCATCGCCAACCGGCAAAATATTATACTCAGGCAAGCGGTTAAACAGGTAGGCCGAATAAAACACCCGCCCGCTAAATTCCTCGTATTGGATAGGATGCAAAACCTGGTCGCTAATTTTCTCCAACGTTTCACGATGATACTGGCGGTTAGCCCCGTTATCCTGAAAACAGATGATTAAGCCAAAATCTTTTATCCGCAACGAAAAAGTTAGGGTATTGATCTCATCGCGATAGCCAAACTCCCGCTCATTATTATCTACC
>DATJJI010000004.1:0-2967 GCA_035492275.1 Mucilaginibacter sp. | reverse complement strand
GTCGTTTTTACGGTATCCTGAGCTTTTGAGGCCAGGCTAAACGCAGATACACCAAGGAATAATAGTAATAGTTTTTTCATGATTTAATGGATAAGTGTTAATTGATGATTTTTTTCTATTTAATAGAAGCATTGTTATGGTTTTCTTTATTAATTATTAACCACACCGCCTTTCAATTGAATATTCTGTTAATTTTTCAATAAAAATATACATGAAAATCATAATAAAAAATATTTTACCAAAAAAAACACAATATTTTTTATTTTTTTTATACAAAATCAATTAATCAAGTATTAAATTGGTTAAATTTATAATTTTTATTTACAATAAATAACAATTAAATTAATTATTAAATAAACATTTCTATATAATAAACACAATTAATAAAAAAGTCCAATTAAATAGATTTATTTAGCAATAAAATTTAAAAAAATAACAACAAAATATTTTTTTTATCAATAAAAAAATTAAAACAGTGGTTTTATGGCAATAATTTTCAACAATCGCCCACCAAAACAAAAAATCAATAAAAAACGATGATCTTTTTGAATTCGTGGCACTTTTAGTCTTTATTTATAAAGTATAATTCTATTTTTGAGCTAAACCATCAAAATAAAAACGTAACAAATGCCTAATATTCGTTTTCAAGCCCTTCAGTCTGTACTAACACGTACAATTCCTGAAACAAAAGCGCCTTCTACAAAAATTTCTGATTTTTTTGGGGCAAATGTGTTCGATATCAAAAAAATGAAAGAGCTTTTGTCAAAAGAAGCTTATAATAGTATCGTAAACTCTGTCGAAAAAGGCGAACCTATCCCCCGGGATATGGCAGAACAGGTAGCAATCGCCATGAAATCATGGGCCTTAGCCAAAGGGGCTACGCATTATACACACTGGTTTCAGCCATTAACCGGCACCACGGCCGAAAAGCACGACTCTTTCTTTGAGCCAACTCCCGATGGCGGCGCTATCGAAGTGTTTTCTGGTGATGCACTGGCACAACAAGAGCCCGATGCATCAAGCTTCCCAAGCGGCGGCATCCGTAATACTTTCGAGGCACGCGGCTATACCGCCTGGGACCCATCATCGCCTGCCTTTCTTATAGCCCGTACTTTATGTATACCCACCGTATTCGTATCATACACCGGCGAGGCTTTAGATTATAAGGTACCTTTACTAAAGGCTGTAAACGCTTTAGATAAAGCAGCGGTTGATGTCTGCCATTATTTTGATAAGGGCGTTGAAAAAGTAAATGCTTCATTAGGCATTGAACAGGAATATTTTTTGGTCGACTTAGCCTTATTTAATGCACGGCCGGATCTGTATCTGACCGGACGCACCTTGTTTGGCCACATGTCTGCCAAAAACCAGCAATTAGAAGATCATTACTTCGGATCAATCCCCGAACGCGTATACGCCTTTATGCAGGACATGGAAACCGAGGCCCTGTTATTAGGCATCCCTTTAAAGACACGCCACAATGAAGTAGCGCCATCGCAGTTTGAATGTGCCCCTATTTATGAGGAGATCAACCTGGCTATTGACCATAACCAGTTATTGATGGATATAATGGACCGGGTAGCTAAGCGCCATAACTTTAAAGTGTTACTGCATGAAAAACCTTATGCAGGCATTAATGGCTCTGGCAAGCACAATAATTGGTCAATGATTACCAATACCGGTAAAAACTTGCTATCGCCGGGCAAAACGCCTAAGAACAACCTGATGTTCCTGACCTTTTTTGTGAATACCATTAAAGCGGTTTATGAGCATGCAGACCTGCTAAGAGCGTCCATAGCATCCGTAAATAACGACCACCGTTTGGGCGCCAACGAAGCGCCGCCTGCCATTATATCTATATTTTTGGGCAGCCAGCTGAGCGAGTTGCTGGACGAAATAGAAACCTCACGCATCAGCAAAAAAATCAAAGATGAAGCTTTACTGTGGCAGGGCATCCCTAAAATACCGCAGATATTAAAAGATAACACCGACCGTAACCGCACATCGCCGTTTGCCTTTACGGGTAATAAGTTCGAACTGCGCGCAGTAGGCTCATCGGCTAACTCGGCCAGTCCGATGACTATTCTGAACCTGATAGTTGCCGATCAGCTTAAAAAATTCAAATATGATGTAGATAAGCTATTAAAAAAGGGCGAAAAGAAAGACGTTGCCTTATTAATGGTAATCAAAAAATACATCAAAGAATCAAAAAGCATCCGCTTTGAAGGTAATGGCTACAGCGAAGAATGGGAAAAAGAAGCAGAACGCAGAGGTTTATCAAACTTTAAAACCACCCCGAAAGCGCTTGACGCCCTGATTTCTGAAAAATCAGAAATATTATTTGCAGAAACCACGGTATTCACCAAACGCGAGGCTCATGCCCGGCATGAAATTTTGTTAGATAGCTTTTACAAGAAACTACAGATAGAGGCACGTGTAATTGGCGAGATGGTGATGAATGTCATCATCCCCTCGGCTATCGATTATCAAAGCAAGCTGATTGAAAATGCCAAAGGTTTGAAAGACCTGGGGTTGGATAAATCTGTTTACCAGGTACAGGTAGATATTATTAATAAACTGTCTGAGCACATTAATTTCATCAAATCAAACTGCGACGCCATGGTGGCCGAACGCAAGAAAGCCAATGAAATTGAAGACGTCCGCGAAAAGGCTATTAGGTACGATGAAAAGGTTAAAACCTACTTCCAGCCTATCCGCTACCACGTAGATAAACTGGAACAACTGGTTGACGATTCAATATGGCCGCTGCCAAAGTTCAGAGAATTATTATTCATTAAATAACAAGAAATCCCCGCCTACCGGCGGGGATTTCTTGTTAATATTTGTTTAACTCCGTTGTCATTTCGACGAGGTACGAGGAAAAAAACCTATACACACGCTTATCATTCGCTACATGCCATGTATAGATTTCTCGCTATGCTAAATGACAAACTGGTTAAGATAACT
>DATJJI010000003.1:0-20365 GCA_035492275.1 Mucilaginibacter sp. | reverse complement strand
AAAGGCATACAACGCGTCGATAGTCACATCAGGCGATATACCCGGTGCCAGGTGGATCACGATCTCTACACTTTGAGCGGTATTATCTTCGATTTTTTTGATCTTGATCTTACCTTTATCATTAGCCGCAATTATACTGTCAATTAAGCCGCCGGTGGTGGTGGTAAAAGGTATCTCGGTAATAGCCAGTGTTTTTTTATCGCGCTCAACAATTTTAGCGCGCACACGCACACGGCCGCCACGCTGCCCATCGTTATAACCCGAAGTATCGGCCATGCCTCCTGTAGGGAAGTCAGGCATCAGGTTAGGGGTTTGCTCCTGCAATACCGCTATCGAGGCATCCAACAACTCGATAAAATTATGCGGCAATATTTTGGTAGCCAGGCCCACGGCAATACCCTCGGCACCCTGCGCCAGCAGCAGCGGAAACTTAACCGGTAAAGTAATGGGCTCTTTGTTACGGCCATCGTAACTGGCCTGCCATATGGTGGTATCGGGGTTAAAAACAACCTCGAGCGCGAACTTTGATAAGCGTGCTTCGATATAACGCGGGGCCGCTGCCGAGTCGCCGGTTACGGGGTCGCCCCAGTTACCCTGGCAATCAATCAGCAGGTTTTTCTGGCCTATCTGCACCATGGCATCGCCGATAGAAGCGTCGCCATGCGGGTGGTACTTCATTGTGTTACCAATAACGTTGGCCGCTTTATTAAAACGCCCATCGTCCATTTCCTTAAGCGAGTGCAGTATGCGGCGCTGTACGGGTTTTAACCCGTCGTTTATATGCGGAACGGCACGGTCAAGAATTACATACGATGCATAATCCAAAAACCAGTTTTCGTACAGGCCGTCGAGTGAGGTAACGTTGTGTATTTTATCGTCGTTATTAGCAGGCAGTTCGTTTTCGTTCAGATCTTCACTCATTCGTAATTAAAAAAAATTTGGATGGATAAAGATAGGGATATGTGAAGATATGCAGATGTGCGGATGTACAGATTTTATGCACACTTATACAGATTTGCACATTCAATATCCGTATTCGCTTTGCTTTTAATTAGTAGATCTGAATATGACAACGATCACAGTAACGCTCCGTTCGAAATCATAATGAGAATAGATTTAGAAAACATCATATTCACACGTTAGATATAAAATCATTCCTTCCTCATCTCCCTTATCATCACATTATAAGTCCATTTACGCAGCATGGCATTCACGGTATTTACAATGCGTTTGGCGCGTGTCTCGCTGGTTTTAGCGCTTTCTATCCACTTAATAAAATATTCGCGGTGCGATTTGGCCAATGAGTTAAAAAACACTATTGCCTCGGGTTCAAAATCAAAACACTCCTGCAAGTCGTCGGGTATCTCAATTTTATAATCATTATCCACTTCCAGGCTTACCTGTAACATGGCTCCGGCATTTTTATGGATGCCCTTACGGATATCTGCCTTTAGCGCCATAATAAAATTACCCTCGCCCATGGGTATTAATGCCATACCTTTTACCGCCAGTCCATCCAACATACCTTTTACCCGGAACGATTTTTTGTTACCGGGTTTTAATTCCTGCGCCATATCGGCCGGAATTTCGATATAGCTCCAGCCGGTTTTCTCGCCCTGTTCGGCAAATTGCAGTATAGTGGTGGTAAATTGGATCATGAAATGTTAAAATTCAGGGCAAATGTTAAAATTTTGTTAAATGGATAATAAAAGTAACATTTCTTGTAACGTTTCGCCGGTATCGATTGTCCTATGGGTATAAAAATAATTAATAACCTCAAAACTCCAATATTATGAAAACCTTAAAAACTATCATGCTTAGCCTAACCTTATTGTTAGCCTGCAGCTTTGCCAAAGCTTCTGATCAGCCAGCCCAGGCATTATCAAAAAACGATGTGTTAGAAATGTACACCAACGCTGTTATTCATGGCAAAATTGAAGGTGTTGAAAAGATCCTTGCTAACGATGTTGAATACAACATGTACCGCGGCGAAAGATTGTTCACCATGAACAAACAAAGTGTACTTGAATCGCTTAAATCAGCAGAAAATGTGGAGCAAAGCTGTAAATACAATACCTCAATAGTTGAAGATACCGAAGATGGTATGATTGTAAAACTTACCATGAAATATGACAATTACACCCGTGTAAACCTGATCACTATTTCATTGAAAAAAGCCGACTGGAAGATCACCAAGATCGAAACCCGTTCGGCATAAAAATTTAGTTTTGTTTTGTTTATAAATGGTAAAGGCTGCTGCAATTTGCGGGAGCCTTTCTTATTTTAACCGATCTTCAAAAAACAAAAACGGCAAAAAGCTTTCAATACCATTGGCTACCCATACCGGTCCATCTTTACAAAACAGAATAACTTTTACTGCATCACCTTGCTTTTTTTCGTATTCGGCCAAAACCTGCAGGCATGAGCCGCATGAGGTTACGGGCTTTTGCAGCACAAACTCGTCGGTGTGCGCAGTTACCGCCATGCTTCCAATAGGATCGTCCGGGTAATTAGCCCCCCAGTAAAACAATGCGACCCGCTCGGCACATAAACCTGATGGGTAGGCCACATTTTCCTGGTTACTGCCAACTATTATTTTACCGCTTTTTAAACGCAGCGCCGCCCCCACCCTGAATTTTGAATAAGGGGAGTGCGAGTTTTTCATTGCCTTTGTTGCCTCGGCACACAGTTCCTGATCGTTGGTATCTAATTCCTTCAGCGAGTTATATTCCTGGAAGGATATTTTTATTTCATGATTTGTCATTGCCTCACCCTACCCTCTCCAAAGAAGAGGGTTCTTTTTTTATTTAAAAAAAACTTTTGCCCATCGCCTAACAGAATGGGGGAAACAAGATAAGGAATTTATATGAAAGTGAAAGATTTTTAATGGATATAAAGGTACGATACATTAAATCAATCTGGATTTTAATCTGCGCCTTAATCCTAAAATCCTTTTATCCTATTCATCTCAGTCAAAAAGATGACAAAATAAAAATAAACAATTAAATACCAATTGGTATATTTGTGTTATGGAAAAGGAATTTTCAAAGGCCGAACGCACACGCCAGTTCATTATTGAAAAAACTGCGGTTATTTTTAATAAGAAAGGATATGCCGGTACGTCACTGTCTGACCTCACCGAAGCTACCGGACTTACCAAAGGCAGCATTTACGGCAATTTTGAGAACAAAGAAGAAGTGGCCCTTGCTGTGTTTGATTTTAATAGTTGCCGCACCAGCGACAGGATACAGCAATTGGTAGCCAAGGAAACTACTTTTTACAATAAGCTATTGGTTTACACAAAGGTATACAGCAGTTCGGCGTTAGCCGATCGCGGAGGCTGTGCCATATTAAACACGGCAATTGAGGCTGACGATACCAATAATCAGCTTAAAGACAAAGCTGCGAAAGCCATCCTTAAATGGAAAAAAAATATAATTGAGCTGATAAAGGGCGGCATTGCTGCCGGCGAGTTTAAGGCCGGTATTGATGTTAACCAAACGGCCCTGTCTATGATCGCGTTAATTGAGGGCGGTATTATGATAGGCAAAGTAACCAATAGCCAGGCTAACCTTGACAGGATACTGGAAACCGTAAAGCAGCTTATTGACCAAATGAAAAAATAAAAAAATTTGACATAAAAAATACCGTTCGGTATTTTTTATACTGTAACATTGCATCATAATAAAGAGACAATATCTATATCACACAAATATAAATATACCGATTGGTATAAAAGAGAAAATGAGCCCGATAAAAAGACAACTGCTTTTAATAACCATGTTAGCCGCCGCTATTATGGAATTGATAGATACCTCTATAGTAAACGTGGCGCTAAACTACATGGGTGGTAACCTGGGTGCCACGTTAGAAGATACCTCCTGGGTTATTACCTCATATGCCATAGCCAATGTGATCATTATCCCCATGACCAGCTTTTTAACCAGCAACCTGGGACGCCGAAATTATTACATCAGCTCCATCATTCTGTTCACCGTGTGCTCTTTTATGTGTGGTAATGCGTCTAATATATGGGAACTGGTAGGCTTCCGTTTTTTACAGGGGCTTGGCGGCGGGGCCCTGCTTTCGGTTTCGGGTGCGGTGGTTTACGAGTTATTCCCGAAGGAAAAACAAGCGACTGCCAGCGCCATATTCGGGGTAGGTATATTCCTGGGCCCTACTATTGGCCCTACACTGGGCGGTTACCTTACCGAAAATTACGCATGGCCCTGGATATTTTATATTAACGTACCCATTGGCATAGCTACCGCGATATCATGTTATTACCTGCTAACCGAGCCGGTTATAAAACCAGTAGTGAAACGTATTGACTGGACCGGCATAGGCTTATTGATTGTGGGGATAGGCGCCCTGCAAACTGTATTAGAGCGGGGTCAAACTGATGATTGGTTCGCTGCAGGCTACATTGTGTTTTTAACTATTGTTGCTATAATATGCCTTACCGGCTTTATTTTATGGGAGCTGCATGTACCTAATCCAGTGGTTGATCTGCGCGTGTTAAAAAGCAAACCGCTGGCGGTGGCTGCCATACTTACCTTTATTACCGGCATTGGTATGTATACCTCTATTTATTTAACCCCGGTAATAGCCCAAAGAATATTAGGCTTTACGCCTACACAAAGTGGTTTGCTGTTATTGCCGGGCGCTATTGCAGCGGTAGCAGCACTTGTAATTACCGGTAAACTGTTACAGGCGGGGGTTGCCCCCGCGCTCATGGTGCTTTTGGGTATCAGCTGTTTTATAGCATTCAATTGGTATATGTCGCAAATTAATTTCGACAGCAGTTCGCGCGATATTCAGCTTAATCTCATTATGCGTGCATTGGGCATGGCCCTGTTAACCGTTCCGCTGGGTACACTGGCAGTATCATCTTTGGCGCTTAAAGATATCCCGCAAGGCACGGCCTTAAATAACATGATGCGGCAATTAGGCGGATCGTTCGGTATATCCATCGTAAACACTTACATAGCCAGGCGCGTTATGTCGCACCGTACCGATATGCTGGCCAATTTAACGGCTGATAACCCGATAGCTACCGGGCGTATAAACAGCTATACCCACCTGTTTCAAAGCAAAGGTTTTAGTCTGCTGGATGCGCAGCAAAAAGCTATGGGCCTGCTGGAAAAGGTGGTGGTAAAACAATCCTCATTCTCCAGTTACCTGGATGCCTTTATGCTGATCGGACTGTTTTTCATCCTGTCGCTGCCCTTATTATTACTGGTGGCGAAAAGACAAAAAGGCGCGGTAAAAGTGGTGCTGAACGATCATTAATCAAAAATTGAATCACGATAAACAAATAAAAACCATGAATATTAACAACAAAACAGTGCTGATAACCGGTGGGGGATCAGGCATAGGCTTAGAGATAGCCAAATTATTAAGTGCAAAAAACAACAAGGTGATCATTACCGGCAGGAATGCTGATAAGCTGCAAAAGGCCGCGTCAGGTTTAAGTAACGTGACTACCATAGCCAGTGATGTTACAAATGCTGATTCTGTGAAAAAACTGGTAGCGACTATTAAAGCCGATTTTGGCGGATTGGACATCCTGATAAACAACGCTGGCAATGCCTATTCATTTAAATTAGGCGAAAACGTAAATGCTGCCGAAAAAGCGTTGGATGAATTTAATACCAATTTTTTTGCCGTGCTTAATTTAACGGAGCAATTGCTGCCAACACTTTCGGCTTCGCCGGATGCTGCTATTGTAAATGTAACATCAATAGTAGCATTGACACCGGCTGCTAATATACCAACTTATTCAGCCAGCAAGGCCGCTTTGCGTTCTTATACCCTCGCATTAAGATTAGCTTTACAAGATAGCCGTGTTAAAGTATTTGAATTAATGCCGCCCTTAGTTAATACCGATTTTTCAAAAGAAATTGGCGGTGAAAACGGCATACCTCCAATCCAGGTAGCACAGGATTTGATCGATGCTTTTGAAAACGATAAATACGAAATACACGTAGGCGCTACTGCCGATATTTATGCGCTGACCCTTAAAGGTGGTAATGAAGCTTTTAATGCGTTGAATCAAAACAGATAATTGCGGGAAGTTCCATGAGACGCAAAGTATTGCGACTCTACAATCTTCGTCTCCACAGGGTCTCCTGAAAGGGACCCTGTGTTTATTCTGAACGCAGGGCACCTTTCAGAAAATCCCGCGAAATTACAGCAACAATATATCTATCCTATGCGCATGCACCATCTCTAATTGAGGCGACCAGGCAAATATGGTGAAACGGCCATCCTGTGAAGCAACTAAGGCAATAGCGTCGCGCTGGTCGTAAACAAATTGCGCGGCGGCGAGATGACGGGTGCCGCCATTTTGACCGGGGTGCATCATTATTGGGGTACCATCCACCACAGGTTCAGTAGTAATAATTTGGTCTACCGGCAGGCTAAGGCCCGAGCGGGCAATTTTAGCACCAAATGCCAGCAGCTCATATTTGCGGTTAATTACGGTAGCACCGTCAACCGCGGTAAAGCCGCCGATGATATCAATAGCTTTTAATAATTTTTCCTGCCAGTCGGTTTTCGCGCGATCGCAAATATCCTGTTTCATTAATTTGGCAACACCGTTAAATGGTGGTGTTACCGGGTATGATATGGGGTGAATAATAGAATCTTCCCAGTCTGTCGAATTTTCAGGAACGATAAGCACCAATCCCCCACGGCCATGGGTACGCATAGACGCGGCCAGCTCGACCATAATATTTACCGAACCGTTGGCCATTGGCTGCGGCATACTCAATAATGAATCGAGCAAGGCCGGGCAATTCGCTAAGGCCGTGTTTTGCTCGTCAATGATCTTTATTTCGTCGCCTTTTAAAACAGCGATGTTCACAAACTTGCCGAATCCGTCGGTACGGCTATGTTTAATAACCAGCAGGCCTGGTTCAACTACCTCAAGCACAAAACAAATACCCGGAATGGTGAGCGTAGTTCCCCAAACATATAATTCATCATTATCATACCAAACTCCCAGGTGTATGCCTGGGCTTTCAACTGCCGGGGCCAGCTTGGTTAAATTATGCGGTGTTAACCTGATGCGTTTGCCAAATATCAGTGGATGGCTGGCCTTATCAGGCGGCAATAAAGAGATGGAAATTTTTGGCGAATGGCCTTCTTCTTTACGCAGGCTTGCCCAAAAAGCTACATCAATAACAGCTTCAATAATGGGCGATTGCGGCTCATCGGCTAAGTACTGTGCGCCCTGCGAACGTGCCGCTGCCAGGTGTTTAGCAAAATGCGCCTCAATATTAACGGCCACCATTCGTGCGGCTACATAGGTTGGTTCTGACAGCATGTTAAATAATTCTATAGCTTGTTGCATTACTACCTCAAAACTAACTAAGATTAAAGGATTAGAAGATTATATGATCATTTATTAAAATTAAATGATAAAACTACAATAAGAGGTTTCAGGATATTGTTTTTGAAATAATGTTATCAGAAACGAACCCTAAAATCTGTCAATCCTAAAAATCTTAATCCAGTCGAATATACCCTAATTCATCTAAGTCTGCAACGCTTTTGGCTAAGTGCGTTTTACCGTCTTTTAACAGGTAAACGCTATCGCTGATATCCAGTAAATGGTTATACATGTGGTCGGTGATCATAAAGCCCTTATTAGCTTTTTCGGCTAAAAGAAATTCCTTTATTTTTTCAATCTGAATGGGGTTTAAATGCGTGAAAGGTTCATCAAGCATAGCAAACAACGAAGGTGCTTTGGCTATGATATAAATTTCGAGCGTGCGCCATTGGCCGCCCGAAAGCTGTGATACTTTTAAGTCGTATTTCTCTGTAAATTCAGGAAAGCGATTCTCAAAATCAGCATACGCTAATTGAAAATCATCCAGCACTTTTTTTACGGTGAGTGATTTAGGTATAATATTAAATTGGGGCAGGTACAATAACACATCATGTCGCTTACCGGCATTGGTGATCATGCTGCCATCAAACCGCACCGAACTAATGGATGGCTTTAGCGTACCCAGCATAATATTCATGAGGCAGCTTTTGCCCTGCCCGTTGCGCCCAAGCAAACCGGTAATTTTACCGGTTTCGCATTTAATATATACATCAGACAATATCCGGCGCAAGCCGAATTCTAATTGTATGCCATCTGCTTCAAGGGTGTGTATCATAATAAATTATAGGCGATTATATAAATGATGAGCCAGATCGCAAAATCAAATACTGAGATACTGATAATGAGGCGTAGTTTAGAGACACCCAAATTTTGATAATAATACAGTTCATGCTTTTTATAATATAAAGCCAGGTAAAATATCAATATGAGTGTAATGACCTTATACCAGAAAAGAATGCCAATTAAGTAATGTGATAAGTATTGTGTTTGGGTGCCAATTTCCCAGTGCAGGTAAACACAACTTAATGTCACCAAAAAATTAGCTAAAAATATATCACTGTAAAATCTACCAATAAGTTTAAGGCTGCGCATTACGTGGAATAACGCAATAATTTTAAATAACTTATAATCAGCATTAAATAAAGGAAGTGAACCCAACAAAAATGTTACCCCAACACTATTTACAAACTTTATATATTTACCTGCCCAATTACAGATCAACCCGATTAATCATGTTAAATATCAGCTTTAAAAATAAAGTATTACTGCTTTGCACCGCATTGCTTTTTGGCTCGTCATTATTATTTGCCCAAACGCCGGATTACCCGCCGATGGAGCAGGTAGCTAAAGATTTTAAAGCACTATTAAGCCGGCCCGTGGTTGATTTTAAGCCATCGTTTACTACAGTCAGGGAAGATTCGATCAAAATAGAAAAAGGCTACATCTATACCGAAGAGACGGAAAAAATGCCCATCCTGATCTATAAGCCGGTTATAAAGGGGCAAACCAAATTCCCGGTAGCTATATTTTTGCATGGTACCGGCGGCAGTAAAGATCAGGGCGACATACGCGGACTATTTTTAAAACTGGCCAAAGCCGGTATAATGGGTGTGGCTATTGATGCCCGTTACCATGGTGAGCGTGTTACCCCGGGCGTAAAAAATGCCTATCCCGATGCTGCTTACCGCGCTTTTAAAACCAATGACGCTACACACCACGCTTACCCTTTTTTATATGATACCTCCTATGATCTTTGGCGGCTGGTTGATTACCTGACCACCCGCCCTGATGTTAAAGCCGACCGTATTGGAATGGGCGGTATATCAATGGGTGGCATTGAAAGCTGGATGGCCGCATCGGTTGATACACGTATACGCACGGCTGTTTTGGGCATATCGGTACAAAGCTTTAAATGGTCGTTAGAGAATAACCAGTGGCAGGGCCGTGCCGGCACCATTAACGATGCGCATAAACGTGCCGCTGCCGATCTGGGCGATGCCAACGTAAATGCAACCAACGTAAAAGCGGTGTGGGACAAAATATTACCCGGCATAACCGGCGAATTTGATTGCCCTTCATTGATACGTCTTTTTGCGCCAAGACCTTTATTGATATTAAGCAAGGATAAAGACCCGAACAACCCCTACCCCGGCGCGCAAATAGCTTTTGGCACCGTAACCGATACTTACAAAGCCGCCAAAGCCATTGATAAACTGGATATTGAAGTACAACCCAACCTGGGTCACGTATTTAACGGCAATGATATGCAGTTAACCGAGTGGTGGTTTAAAAAATGGCTGCTTAATTAAAGCTGCAGCTCTTTTAAATAGCCCTGCGCGTAAGGTCCCCAGTTTTTGGTGAATGATTTTAGCCTGTCCTTAAACTCTTTTCCGGTTACGGCTTTTCCTTTTTTAGGAGCAACCAGGCTGGGCGGAGGCACAGACGCTTCTGTTACCTTGGTAGCCAGCCAGCTTACATTTTCGTGTGGTAAGGCAAGCTGCAATATCATCCCCGGCAAACCGGTAAATGACTCGGGGCCGCCTACCGCTGCTATCTGATCAGTGTAAAACGCGACTACGTAAATAGAGTCGAGCACCAGTCCGTTTGCCCGGCGGCAAGTGTAGCCGGCTATGTCGCGGGTTTCGTCAGTGATCTTCCATTTAATTTTGCTGGTACTGTCTGTTACCAAAAACTTTTCTTCAAACACGGTTTTTTGGCTAATGCGGCTACTTGCCCGCACATCGGTATAAGTAGTATTATTTTGTTGTGCCATGGGCATATCAAAAAAGTTATTAGGCGTTTCAACCGCGGGCGCAGGTGTAAACAGGGTTTTATTATCACCAAACACCAGCGTGCTTTTAACTACCTGAATTTGGGGGTGATTTTTTTTATAAGCATCAAATGCCTTTTGCCCAAACACATCGTTGTTGGTATTCAAAGCCAGTTCGCGGGTTATTAACGCGAACATATTGATGGTTTTATCATACTCAATTGTACCGGCCGTAACAAAATGAGCGCCGGTTTGGGCAAACAACGTACTGCCGCTAAATAATAATAAACAGATTGCTGTAAATAGTTTGTTTTTCATGATCAATTATTTCTTTGCGGGTGTTCCGCCCATTTTGTTAAAATCCCAGGTAACTGAAAACATAAAATATCGCTGTATGGTAACATAACTATTTTGCGAAATAACGTTACCAATTGTCGACCGGTAAAAACCTATATTTTGATTTAGCAGGTCATTACCCGATAAAGAGAATTTCAGGGTATTATCCTTCAGCACTGTTTTACTGATATTAGCATTCCATATAGTTTTTATCTGCGATTGAGCAAAAGTTGCCGATGGGCCCTGGTAAGAATAATTAAGGTTTGAGCCGATCTGGAACTTTAATGGCAGATAAACATTAAAATTTCCGTTAGCATTAAATCCCCTGAAATTGTTACCTATAGGCTGCAGATCAGATTTGCTTATGTTATAAGTTGGACCGGCGCTTAAATAAAAATCGTATTTTTTTGCCTCGTATTTATTAATATACAAACTACCGCCATACACCCCCGAGTTACTTCGCGCCAGGGCTGAGTTAATATAGGTGTAGTTTGTGTAAGCTGCCGCGTTCGCGTTTAAACCCACATTAAAGCCCAGCGCATCTATTTTTCGGCCAAAGCTACCGTACACATTCATATTGGTTGATGTTTTACCAGCAAGGTTAACATATTGAATAGTGCTTTTACCCGAAGTAAGATCGGTTATCGTACTGTTCACAATTTGATTGCTTACCGTACTAAATGAACCGCCCATATATAGATTCTGCTCTGATAATACTTTGTACGAGTAATAATTAAAATTAAGGCTGTTTCTAAATGAAGGCTTAAGTGCCTGGTTACCCAAATAAACGTTAAATGGGTCGGTATTTACTTTTACAGGTTGTATCTGGTTAATAGATGGCTGCGTGGTGTTACCATTATAATTCAGGTATAAGCCTGCCTGTTGCGAAAACCGGTATTGAAAATTGGCCTGTGGGTTCCAGTTTATAAAGTGTCTTTTAAAAACATCGCCGGTGTATTCATCAATTTGCTTGAACGCTACATCCGATGCCTTGGTGCCGAAGTTTACCGTGCCTTTCCCTTTTTTATAATTAAGTATGGCGCCAATTTGGTTTGATGTTTGGTTCAGCTTGTAAAAATTACTTACCGTAGGGTCAAGCACGTTATAAATACCCGGCGCCGATTGGTTGTATGAACGCATATCGGCACTGCCTTCATTAACATTAAAGCCGTAATTAAAAATAAGTGATAGTGTTTTTGATAGCGGCTCGGTATAAGTTATGTTACTGTTAAACACCGTATTTTTAACCGTATTTGTTTTATGCTGATCAATAATCTGTGTGCTATCCAAAGCGCCGGTATTATGATAAAAATCAGCCTCTGATTTTAAGTACCCGTTACTTTCATTATTATTAATTGCCTCACTGAATAATATAGATAGGGTGCGGCCCTTTTTCTTTAACTTTTTGGTATAAAACGCGCTCGCGTTAAATTGATGAACCTCATTATCATTGGTAATATTACGATGGTTACGGCTCAGTAAGGTATCGTTAGCAATTGGGCCCCGGCGGTTCTCGGTCATGTAATCGGTGGCGGTTTTGCCATGCCTGTAAGTACCATCAACCGCAATTTTTAAGGTTTGTGTGGTATCAAACTTTACCAGGTAGGTAAAATCGGCCTTTTCCCTGAACATGGAGTTTTTAAATGTTTGGTTGGAGTTGCTGTTTGTTTCATCGCCTTTCAGGTTATTTTGCGTTAAGCTGCTGCTTGTACCGTTAACATCAAGCTGCCCCACTTTGTAGTTGGCGTTTAGTGTTTCATTATCTTTGCTCCATTTGGTATCGTAATGCAGGCCGCCGGTTTTGGCCAGCGGGATGCCTCTGCCATCATACCGGCCGTCAAACGAATCTAAGCCGTTATCTCCGCCCGAAAAAAATATGGATATCCCGCCATTATCATCAACCGTTACCCCCGCGGCATCGCCATATTTTGAATTATCCTGCCAGCTTAAGCCTGTTTTCCCGGTATTGCCATCGGTTGTGTAAGCCGAAAATTTTTGCTTAGCGGTAAACTGATTGTACATTCCCTGCCCCTGGTAATAACCCCGGGTAGCCACACCGGCATCTAACTTGCCGAAATAGCCATTCTTTTTATCATCCTTTAGTTTGATGTTCAGCGTTTTTATTTTTTGCCCGTCATCAATACCAGTAAAGGTAGCCTGGTCGCTTTTTTTATCGTACAGCTGCACCTTGTCTACCATATCGGCACGAATGTTTTTGGTGACCAGTGTAGGGTCGTCGCCAAAAAACTCTTCGCCATCAACCAATACTTTATCTACTGATTTTCCCTGCGCTGTTATTTTACCATCCTTATCCACCTGTATACCGGGAAACTGTTTTATCAGGTCCTCCACCCTGTCGTTAGGCTGTATTACATAAGCTTTGGCGTTAAACTCGGTGGTGTCGCCCTTTATTTTTATGGCAGTTACCGTACCCTTAACAATTACGTCCTGCAGCAGGCGCGCTTTAAGCAACATGCCTATCTTGCCAAAATTATGTACCGGGTTCGCGGCATCTAACGTAAAACTTTCCGAATAATCAGCGTATCCCGGATAAGAGATCAGCAAAATAAATTTGCCTTTGTCCAGGTCATTAACAGTGAATGCACCATTCGCTGATACACGGGTAAACTTCTGAAGTATGGAGTCTTTGGCGTTTAATACCATTACGGTAGCATTTGATAACGATTTTTTTTCGGTCGTATCAACTGCCGATCCTTTTACAGAATAAGGGCTTTGCGCAAACGTAGCCAGCCGGAACAGCATGAGCAAAGCGATAGATAATAAGGTTGTTTTCATGAATGAGGTTTAGGTTAGGCTCCCTGTTGATGGTTTGGTTTTTAAATAGTTTTTAATTCATGCTGCAAATAACTATGCAGGCACGGTTATTTTAAATAAATGTGACGAAACCAACTATCAATGTGACGAAAATCAGGCTTTCTGAAAACCGCTGCCAGGGGGCGCAGCAAAAGCACGGCAATTGAATAAATTACAGTTTTCATTTAATAAGATTGGTTGGCCTAAAGTATAACTAATAAATTAGTAATAAAAATTATTTAACTTTTATTAACAAATTAGTTGCTGATAAGACACTTAAAAAACGGGGGTGTTACAGATAGTTACAAATGAATTTAAAATTACTGCTGTTTAAATTGGCGAAATACCTTGCCATTTAGGGTGATAGCGGCGCTATCGGTATAATTATAGCTGCTGTTGGTAATATTGTTAAACAATTTCAGATCACTCTTACCCTGAATATTAAACGCGGCACTTTTAATCTGGTTATCGTTGTGAACAGTAATAGTGGCATTGCTGGCTTTTGTGGCCGCATTTAATTTGTTCAAAACATTTTTATTCAGCTCTATTTCACTATGCTGATCAGCAGTTACACTTAGGCTATCCTGATCAAAACCCCGTACATAAGTCCGGGCCGAGCTCCACAAAGATGCTTCGGTATTTAGAATGGGCGTAGTACTTATGCTATTTAAATCAGGGCAGGTAATAATAATAGCCGATTCAAAATAAACCATCCGGTTTTTATCTTTCAAATCAATATAAAGCGCATTGTTTTTTGTAGTGAAGGCTACCTTGTCTGCCACACCGTTCCTTAGCCATGCGCCAAATTTTGGCCCTTTCTCTATTTGTATAGACAGCATATTACCGGCTCGGTGTTCAACTTTATTAAAGCTGCCCAGATCGGTGTACTTCATGCCATAAAAACGGCTTCTAAAATCACCTTTCAGGTATTCGGCTTTTAATTGATAAACATATACCACCAAATAACCAAACATAATTAAAGTGGTAATTAAAAGTAATTTATTGCTCGTTTTCATGATCAGTATTTTTTGTGGTTGAGGTTTTAGTTTTAAAATCTTTATAAAGTTGCAGCACTTCATCGGGGTCAATGTCCAGCAAATAAAGGCTGGTAAAAAAATCAGGCAGTTCCTGTTGCATAAAACGTGTACGGCGTATGGCCTTTATTTTATTAACCGCATCGGGCGTTACAAAAAGGCCCAGGCCTCGTTTATTAAAAATAATTTCGTGTTGCTGTAAATACTCGTAAGTACGCATAACCGTATTTGGGTTTACCTGTAACTCGACGGCCAGTTCGCGCACCGATGGTATTTTTTGCTCGGGCAACCATTTGCCCAGGCTTATATGTTCACCTACATAATCTGCTATTTGCAGGTATATGGCTTCTTTATCTTTAAAATTCATAGGCTATATTTCTTTCTCCTTTAACCTGAAAAAAGCAGTGATCCAAAATAATACTACAATGCCAAATAGCACTGATATAGAAAAAATGTCCATAGCGGCAGTCGACTGAATACGCCAGTGCTGATTGTTTTCCATGAAATATAATGGACCGAATGCTGCACCATGTATATATTTTTTACCGATCACAACGTGAATCAACGGTTCATTTATCAATAAGAGCGCTATCATGTATAAAAAAAACACAAATGCGGTTTTTATGAAATGCATTTTCTCAAAAAATACAGATCCCCAGATAGCAAAACCATGCAATAAGGCAAATACCACAAAACCTATCCAGGCAGGCTGATCAAAATTAGTGATATCAAGCAAGGTGTTTTTGATATTAGGTGGTGGGGTGCTCAATTCTATTACGGTCCAGTCTACTATATAAAACACACCTAAAAATACCAGTAGATAAATAATGAATGAATAGATCCAGGCCACCAGGTACTTTTCGAAATGCGAAGCGGGTAAGGTGAGCACCTGGGTAGCTTTGCGCTTATTACCCAAATCGGCAAATGAAAGGCTGGCAAATATGCCCCCCGCACCTGCAATAGTATAAATAAATAGCACAGCTTGTGCCTGCACGGGTAACCGGCCGTCATTGCTGTATGAAAAAAAGCCAAGCAACACGGCGATGATCCCCGCCAATACCGTGGTAGATAACAGGTAGGTTTTTGCATGCTCTATGCTATGCTTTTTAAAAAGCAGGGTAAATCTTTTTATGCTAAATGAATTATTCATGGCCAGGTTTATTTAATAGTTCAATCAATTGTTTGTTATTGCTGATGATGGCATTAAACAGTAACTCCATATCTACTTTGCTATACTCGCCATCGGTATTCGGGGTAATGGCATTTAAGCCACCCATACTTTCTTCGCCATAAATATGTGTGGTACTATTAATGGATAACGTACCGAATTTTATTTTTTCGGCTATCTCATCAAGGCTTTGGGCAATTACAATTTGTTGGTTATGCAGCACTAATACCGAATCAATCAGGTTATCCAGATCGCGAACCTGGTGGGTTGATATGATAACGCAACGATCATCAGTGAGCGCCGATGCAATGATCTTTCTGAACTGTACTTTTGACGGAATGTCTAACCCATTAGTAGGCTCATCCATGATCAATAATGATGTATTGGTTGATAAGCCAAAAGCGATGATCACCTTTTTTTGCTGCCCAAAGGATAGCTTAGTGAGCGACCGGTTAAGTGGCACATCAAATTCGGCTAGTATTTTTACAAACTGACCATGATCAAATTTTGGATAAAAATGCGCGGTGCTTTCGGCAAATTGTGTGGCATTTACTGCGGGCAGATACACTTCTTCGGGCACAAAAAACAACTCCTGTAAAAAGTTGGGCAGGCGCCTGGCAGCGCTTATACCATTAACCCGGCACGAGCCCGACCAGGGGAAAACCAGCCCGGCTATGTTTTTAAGCAAGGTTGATTTACCCGCGCCATTTTTACCTAACAACCCATAAATGTGGCCGGGCTGCAGCGACAGGTTTAGCTCGTCAAACAATTTGTGTTTGCCGTACCCAAATGTTAATTGTGATATTTCGATCATATTTAAGTGTATTAGTTAAATAGTACACTACAAATGTAGACAATGATTTTATAATTCAAAATAATTATCAAAATTGTTTAGTAAACCAATAATAATCAGTCTATTAAAAATAAATCGACCCCAAATTAAGCTTATATAATAAATGAGTAGAAGGTGTAGCGGCGTGTGGCGCAAACAGTGCTACGCTACACCTTAAAGCAAATAATAGCTAAATTGCAACCTGATATGAAGCGTATAATAGAATGTGTACCCAATTTTAGCGAGGGCATTAATGAAGCCACCATCAGTAGTATTACTGCTGCTGTTAAGAGCGTTGCCGGTGTAAAACTATTAAATGTTGACCTCGGCAAAGGCGCCAACCGCACGGTAATAACTTTTGCCGGCGAGCCGGAGGCTGTAGTCGAAGCAGCTTATCAAGCCATAAAAACAGCCGGCGAACTGATTGATATGCGTACCCAAAAAGGCGAGCACCCGCGCATGGGTGCTACGGATGTTTGTCCGCTGATACCCGTTAGCAATATTACTTTAGATGAAACCGCTGTTTATGCCACACAGTTGGGCAAACGTGTGGGTGAAGAATTGCAGATACCCGTTTATTTATACGAACATGCCCAGGCTAACAAACAGCGCAGCGACCTCTCGGTGATCAGGGCGGGCGAGTATGAAGGCTTTTTTACCAAGATAAAACAACCGGGCTGGCAGCCCGACTATGGCCCTGCAGAAATGAATGCTAAAAGCGGCGCTACCGTAATAGGTGCCCGCGATTTCCTGATCGCCTATAACATTAATCTCGATACTGCATCGACCGAAATAGCACATGAAATTGCGCAAGAGATACGATCATCCGGCCGGATGGTGGCCGGTAGCCGCGTGCCCGGAACTTTAAAATACGTAAAGGCCATTGGCTGGTATATTAAAGAATATGGCAAGGCCCAGGTTTCTATGAATTTAACCAACATAGTCGTAACACCTATTCATGTGGTATTTGATGAGGTTTGCAAAAAGGCAAACCAGCACGGTATTAAAGTAACCGGCAGCGAATTAATAGGCATGATTCCGTTAAAAGCGATGCTGGATGCGGGGCAATATTTTTTAAATAAGCAAGGTTCGCTATCACCTACGGTAACAGAAAACGAGTTGATTACCGTTGCCTGTAAAGCAATGGGGCTTGACGAACTGGCAGCGTTTAACCCCTATGACCGTATAATTGAATATTTATTATAATTCAATTACGCTTTCCGTCTAACGTTCACATTAGCTTTATTGTTTATTTATTAAATTCATATTAAAATTTTCATTATTTTTAAACCTAGATGCAATAAAATAAAACTCAAACGTTTTTTGAAAACATCTGCGTTAAATGAACATTATCACCAAAAAAATAACTGATCTGTTACTTATACCCTTGTTATTGCTCGTGTTCGCACCTGCAATTGCACAGGTAAACCATACGCCACAAAGCCCACAGTTTAAAAATTTTTCGAACCAGCTTGCACAGATCAATCTTAGCTTCAATTTCCCCGAAGGGTTTAAAGAAATAAAGGCGGTTAATACCGAAAGCCTCCCCTTTGATTACGCGATGGAAATTCCCGGCGCCGATTTTGAAATATGGTTCCGCGTTAATACGCAAAAAGATAATGAAAAACTGGTGGCCGATAAGAACCTGCATATCACCAACCCCGACTCGCTGTACGTTGGGGTAGCACAGGATCAGATAGGCGGGTTTTCATCCGACAAAAATTACCTGAAGCGCAGATTACCGCATTATATACTCGACCGCTATAACGCCGATGCCGGCAGCACCTACCTGCTTAACCTGGACGATTCGCCGCTTACCAGGCATTATAAGTATGCCCTAATGATTGTATTGCAAAAAAACCACGCCGGTACCGTACTGGCTATTTGCTTCACCAATGAAAAAGGCGCCGAGTTTTTCAAAAACATGAACGAGGCCAGCAACTGCCTTAAGTTTAAAGATTGATTATTGAAAATTAGTATTTGCATCTTCAAATCATTCTTTCTAATCTTTAATCTCCAATCACTAATCTTCATCGCAGATTGTTGATAAGTTAAAACATTTGCATTAGGAGTTATTCTCCTAAATTTTAATTTTGCTCATTAGGCAGATAATGCTTTTATATATTATTACGAAATGGCAGAACCAATTGATTATAGTGAAGACAGTATACGGTCGTTAGACTGGAAAGAACATATACGCCTGCGCCCCGGCATGTACATTGGTAAGTTGGGCGATGGCTCGGCTTATGATGATGGTATTTATGTTTTGCTGAAAGAGATCATTGACAACTCGATAGATGAGTTTGTTATGGGCTCGGGCAAAACTATCGAGGTGACCATTAGCGAGCATAAAGTTTCGGTACGTGATTATGGCCGTGGTATACCATTGGGTAAAGTTATCGACTGCGTATCAAAAATAAATACCGGTGGTAAATACGATAGCAAGGCTTTTCAAAAATCAGTTGGTTTAAATGGTGTGGGTACCAAGGCGGTAAACGCGCTTTCAACCTCGTTCACCGTACAATCATATCGTGATGGGCGCACAAAAATAGCCGAGTTTGAAAAAGGCGAGCTGGTAAGAGACGAGGCAGAGAAAGAAACATCGCAACGCAATGGTACGGCTATCAACTTTTTCCCTGATGATAGTATTTTCCGCCATTACCGCTTTATCCCTGAGTTTATCGAGAACATGATCTGGAATTATGTGTATCTGAACTCGGGCCTTACAATAAACTTTAATAACCAAAAATATTTTTCAGAACGTGGCCTTTATGATCTCTTAACCAAAAAGACCAACAATTCTGAAACGCTGCGTTACCCCATCATCCACCTAAAGGGCGAGGATATAGAAATTGCCATGACGCACGGACAGGCTTACGGCGAGGAGTATTACTCGTTTGTTAACGGTCAAAATACTACCCAGGGTGGTACGCACCAGGCCGCCTTCCGCGAGGCGGTTGTTAAAACCATCCGCGAGTTTTATGATAAAGATTTTGACGCGGCAGATGTGCGTGCATCTATCGTATCAGCTATCGCGATAAAAGTGCAGGAGCCGGTTTTCGAATCGCAAACCAAAACAAAACTGGGTTCACAAAATATTGGTCCGGAAGGGCCATCTGTGCGTACGTTTATAGGCGATTTTGTAAAGCGTGAGCTGGACAACTACCTGCACAGAAATTCGGCCACTGCCGATGCGCTTAAAGCAAGGATCTTACAATCAGAGCGCGAGCGTAAAGATATTGCCGGTATTAAAAAACTGGCTAACGAGCGCGCCAAAAAAGCATCGTTGCATAACCGCAAGTTGCGCGATTGCAAACTACATTTTGATGATACCCACGAGCGCAAGCAAGACACGACATTATTCATCACCGAAGGCGACTCGGCCAGTGGATCGATCACCAAATCGCGTGATGTGATGACGCAGGCAGTTTTTAGTCTGAAAGGTAAGCCGCTTAACTGCTTTGGCCTTACTAAAAAAGTGGTTTATGAAAACGAGGAGTTTAACCTGCTGCAACATGCTTTGAATATTGAAGATGGTATTGACAACTTACGTTATAACAACATTGTAATAGCTACCGATGCCGACGTGGATGGTATGCACATCCGTTTGCTATTAATGACCTTCTTTTTGCAATTTTTCCCCGACCTGGTGAAAGCCGGGCACGTATTTATTTTGCAAACCCCGCTGTTCCGTGTGCGTAATAAAAAGGAAACGATTTACTGCTACAGCGATGATGAGCGCCGCAACGCCATAGCCAAATTAGGTGTAAAACCCGAAATAACCCGCTTTAAAGGTTTAGGTGAAATTTCGCCTGACGAGTTTGGCCTGTTCATCGGTAAAGATATACGCCTTGATCCGGTTATCCTGAAAGATGCCAATATTAAAGGCCTGCTGGAATACTTTATGGGTAAAAACACCCCGGCAAGGCAGCAACACATCATCGGTAATTTACGGGTGGAGAAGGATGATGAAACCGTTAACCCAACCATCGCCGAAACTGAAGAAGAACTACCA
>DATJJI010000002.1:0-8146 GCA_035492275.1 Mucilaginibacter sp. | reverse complement strand
TGACGTAATTGGTTTTTTATAAAGAAATAGTTTTAGATTTTCATATCTGCTTTTACCGTTTGTGTATATATCTAATGATAATCTTAATCTGCCTTTAGTTAATTGCTGTGTTCGTAAATTGATTCCCATGTGATTAATTATTAATGAATTACAAAATTATAGATACCTAAAAATTATAATTTAAACCCATGAGTAAAACCTTTGCAATAAAATTTCTTTAGTTTTTTTAAAAGTTGAGAAATGCTAAAAAGTGCAAAATGGGATGAGTATTTTCTGTCTTAGCGACTTCTTACTGGACTTTTTATCACTATGAAAATACTAAGAAAATAAATGTTATTATGGGGGAGAATAGGGTATTATCAACTAATCCTTACCTAACAAAGAGTAAGATATACCAATAAATATTAACTATCTACATTATGCAATAGGATTTAATAAATTTGCACATGCCTAAAAATGAACTGAATGAAAACGATAAACGGCCGATGAATGCCTATGTAAAATATAGCGGCATTGGTTTCCAGATGATAGCCACCATTGGTATATTCACATATGTTGGTTATAAAATCGACGAATCGGCCCATCATACCACTAAATGGGTTACCGCAGTGCTTTCACTTACCGGGGTTTTAGTATCTTTGTACCTTGTTATCAGGTCGCTCAAAGATTAATTGCCTGGTATAAATTTTAACCCTGTCGCAGATAAGAAACACAACCGCCTAATCAATGAAAATTATACCTTCTATACTTTCTTTTTTACTATTTATTTTTCTGATAGCTATACCGCCTTTGGTGCTTCAATACACGGGCAACACCGGTTTGCTGGTCGCTAATTTCTGGACGGTGTTTTTCTTTATGTCGGGCCTTACTTTTTTACTGGTGGTGGGTATGCTGCTGGCCAAACAAAAAAATCAGGAATATTTTACCCCCGCTTTTTTGGGCGGAACCACTTTTAAATTGTTGGCCTGTTTAATTTTTATATTCGTTTTTGTGGCTAAAAACGCAGCAAACAGGCATATTTTTTTGGCGGATTTTTTTTATATATATTTATTAAATACCGTCTTTGAAATTTATGTTTTGTTACGTACCTTGCGGCACAAAAATTTAAGATAAAAAACTCCATTTACATGTATAACGGGTCGATTTTTAAATCAAAAAATTTCACACTAACACTTATTTTCTGCGTTTTTTTAGCAGTTATCGCAATTCCAGCAAAGGTGTTTTCGCAAGAAAAAGCCGCTGAGGGCACCGAAAAGAAGTTTGAACCCAAAGAAACCATCCTGGAGCACATCAGCGATTCGCATACCTGGCCGTTTGCATTGCCATTGGTACAAGAGAGCCACTTGCCGTTGCCAATTATACTTTATACTGATAAAGGAATTGAAACTTTTTCGTCGGGCAAATTAATGCCTGCGGGCACGGTATATGCCGGTGTTAATCACAGCTATAAATTAGAGGGCGAAAAAATAAAAGTTGTTAACGCTGCCGGTGTAATTGATGAGCAGGCTACTAAAAAAGTGCTTGATTTTTCTATCACCCGTAACGTGGTATCCATGTTTATGGCTATTACCATATTATTGATCGTGTTCCTGAGCATATCAGCCTCATACCGTAAACGTGTAGGCAAAGCGCCTAAAGGTTTGCAATCATTCCTGGAGCCATTAATATTATTTGTACGCGATGATATTGCCGTACCTAACATAGGCGTAAAACATGCAAGGTTTATGCCTTTGCTGCTTACCATTTTCTTCTTTATTTTATTGAACAACCTTTTCGGTATGATCCCGTTTTTCCCGGGTGGTTATAACCTTACCGGTAACATAGCGGTAACTGCCGTATTATCAGTTATTATATTTTTTGTAGTAAACCTTAACGGTAATAAGTATTACTGGAAACACATATTTGTACCAAACCCATGGTGGCTTTTCTTCATCATGATCCCGGTTGAGGTTGTGGGTATATTTACCAAGCCAATTGCGTTAATGATACGTTTGTTCGCAAACATCACCGCGGGCCACATTCTTATACTTAGCCTTATATCATTAATATTTATATTCAAAACCATATGGGTTTCGCCTGTATCCATTGTGTTTGTTGTATTTATGGATGCCATTGAGTTACTGGTGGCTTTCCTGCAGGCTTATATATTTACGTTACTTGGTGCCCTGTTCATTGGTATGGCCATTGAAGAGCATCACCACGAAGCGCACTAATTTGTAATTAATTATCTTTTATATACACGTTTAAATTTAAAACACAATGACTGGAATGATTGGAACCATTGGTATGGTTTTAGCTCAAGCTACAGAGGCAGGAGTACACGGTAGCTTAGGCGGCCTGGGTGCTGGTTTAGCCGCAATTGGTGCTGGTATCGGCATCGGCCAGATCGGTGGTAAAGCTGTTGAAGCGATTGCCCGCCAACCTGAAGCTATCTCTAAAATCCAATTAAACATGATCATCGCTGCGGCCCTTGTTGAAGGTGTTGCTTTATTCGCGGTGGTAGTTGCAGCTTTCTTTTAATTAATTTTAAAAGCAAGAAACAAAAATAACCCGGTGCGATTGGCTCCGGGTTGTTTTAAATTTTGATAATAATTAAAAAATTCTAAAATATGGATTTAGTTACCCCCGCGATTGGTTTAGTTTTTTGGACTACCCTTTGTTTTGCGATATTACTATTTATATTAGGCAAGTTTGCCTGGAAACCTATCCTGGCAGCAGTTGCCGAGCGTGAAAACTCGATAGAAGATGCTTTACGCAAAGCCGAAGCAGCTAAAGACGAAATGTCACGTTTAACCAACGAGAACGAGGCTTTATTAAAACAGGCACGTGTTGAGCGCGACCAGATATTACAGGAAGCCCGCAAGGTAAAAGACCAGATCATCAGCGAAGCTAAAGATGCAGCGCATGCAGAAGGCAGCCGTATGATAGAGCTGGCCCGTTTAGAAATAAACAACCAAAAAGCTATCGCTATGGCCGATGTGAAGAACCAGGTAGCATCATTATCGCTTGAAATTGCCGAGAAAATATTGAACAAGCAATTTGAAGATCAGAAAAAACAAGACGAACTGGTTAGCCAGCTTTTAAAAGAAGTTAAGTTATAAAAATTCGGATTTCGGAATTGCGATTTCGGAATTGGAAACATTAATTGGTGAATTTGAATTAACGGTAGATCGGGTAAATCCGAAATCTAAAATCCGAATTCCGAAATAAAGAAAACATGTCAGAATTAACGGTAGCATCCAGGTATGCCAAATCATTGATCGATCTTGCAGAAGAACAAAAAGTTCTGGAAGAGGTGAATAATGATATGGTTTTTTTCCTGCAAACCTTAAAAGCTAATCCGCAGTTAGCCGCGGTTTTGGCAAATCCTATCATATCGCATCTTAAAAAATTAAATATCCTGACAGATATATTTTCATCAAAAGTGAATAAAGTATCTATCGCGTTTTTTAAGCTGATGATCAACAAAGGCCGTGGCGAGGTATTGTATGCCACCGCTAACGGGTTCATCGATCTGTATGATATCAAGAAAAACATCACCAAAGCATCGGTTGTATCGGCTACACCATTATCAGAAGCCAACAAACAAAAAATGCTTGATGAGGTAAAAGCAGCAGTTGGCGGTACCGTTATACTCGAAGCAAAAACAGACCCATCGTTAATTGGCGGCTTTGTGCTTACCGTTGGCGACAGGCAGTTAGATACAAGCATAGCAAGCAGTTTAAAGAAATTGAAAAAAGACTTTGCCCACAGCATTGTTCAATAATTAAAAAACACCTTAAAAATTAAAATAAACTATGGTAGAGGTAAGACCAGATGAAGTATCAGCAATATTGCGTCAGCAATTGGCAGGCTTCAAGTCAGAATCTGAATTAGAAGAAGTTGGTACCGTGCTCCAGGTGGGCGATGGTATTGCACGCGTTTACGGATTAACAAAAGTACAATCAGGTGAGCTGGTTGAGTTTGATAACGGCCTGCAAGGCATCGTATTGAACCTTGAAGAAGATAACGTTGGTGTGGTATTGTTAGGCCAAAGCGACGAGATCAAAGAAGGCGATACGGTTAAACGTACCAACAAAATTGCCTCTATTAATGTGGGCGAAGGTATGCTTGGCCGTGTTGTTGACACTTTAGGTAACCCCATTGATGGTAAAGGCCCTATAAGCGGTCAAACCTACGAGATGCCTTTGGAGCGTAAAGCACCCGGTGTAATTTACCGCCAGCCGGTAACCGAGCCTTTACAAACCGGTATAAAAGCTATCGACGCGATGATCCCTATCGGCCGTGGCCAGCGTGAGTTGGTTATCGGCGACCGCCAAACAGGTAAAACCGCGGTTTGTATCGATACCATCATCAACCAAAAAGAATTTTATGATGCCGGCCAACCGGTTATCTGTATATATGTGGCTTGCGGCCAAAAAGCTTCTACCGTTGCAAACATCGTTCGCGCGCTGGAAGAAAAAGGCGCTATGCCATACTCCATCATTGTTGCCGCAAACGCGTCCGATTCTGCAACCATGCAGTTCTTCGCGCCATTTGCTGGTGCCGCTATCGGCGAGTATTTCCGCGATACCGGTCGCCCGGCATTGATCGTTTATGATGATCTTTCAAAACAAGCGGTAGCTTACCGCGAGGTGTCGTTATTATTACGTCGTCCACCGGGCCGTGAGGCTTATCCGGGTGACGTATTTTACCTGCACAGCCGTTTATTAGAGCGTGCCGCTAAAATCAACTCGAATGATAGCATTGCCAGCCAGATGAATGACTTACCTGAATCGATCAAAGGTATTGTAAAAGGTGGTGGTTCATTAACCGCGTTGCCTATCATTGAAACACAAGCGGGCGACGTATCAGCTTATATCCCAACCAACGTAATTTCAATTACTGATGGCCAGATATTCCTGGAATCAAACTTGTTTAACGCGGGTGTTCGTCCGGCTATTAACGTAGGTATCTCGGTATCACGTGTGGGTGGTAACGCGCAGATCAAATCAATGAAGAAAGTAGCAGGTACTTTAAAACTTGACCAGGCTCAATACCGCGAGCTGGAAGCTTTCTCAAAATTTGGTTCTGACCTGGACGCTTCAACAAAAACTGTACTGGATAAAGGCGCACGTAACGTGGAAATTCTGAAACAAGGCCAGTACTCGCCGGTAACGGTTGAAAAACAGGTAGCTATTATTTACCTGGGTACTAAAAACCTGATGCGTAACGTACCGGTAAACCGTGTCAGAGAATTTGAAGAAGAATTCACTAACCAGTTAGAGGCCCGTCACCCCGAAGTACTTGCAGGCTTAAAAGCCGGTAAGTTTGACGATTCTTTAACCAGCGTACTGGAAACAGTAGCTAAAGAATTATCAGCGAATTATAATTAATTAGATGTGAGATATTAGATGTGAGTATTGAGATTTTGATACTCGCATTTAATAGAGATACAAATAAAACGGAGATCATGTATTTGAAGGATGAGCTAAGTGCTCAAATCTCAAATCTCAAATCTCAAATCTCAAAAAATGGCTAATTTAAAAGAAGTAAGAAACCGTATAGCGTCAGTATCATCAACGCAGCAGATCACCAAGGCCATGAAAATGGTTTCGGCGGCTAAGTTGAAACGTGCTACCAATGCTATTGTTCAATTACGCCCGTATGCAAATAAGCTGAAGGAATTGTTGTCAAACTTGTCTGCAAGTTTAGAGGATGGTTCATCACCTTTTTTAGCGCAGCGCGAACCTACACGTGTGCTGGTGGTAGTAGTATCATCAAACCGCGGATTGGCCGGCGCCTTCAATACCAACGTTATTAAAACAGCAAACAACCTGATCGCCGAAAAATACAGCGAGCAGTTGCGTGCCGGTAACGTTTCAATTATTGCTATCGGTAAAAAATCGCAGGAGTTTTATGAGCGTCGTAAATACAGCGTTATTGGTAACAACAACGAGTTGTATAACGACCTTAATTTCGCCAATGCTTCGCTGATCACAGAAAGCATTATGGATGGCTTTTTAAAAGGAAAATATGACCGTGTTGAAATAGTGTATAACCATTTCAGGAACGCGGCTGTACAATACCTCATCACCGAGCAATTACTGCCGGTACCAAAAGCCGAAAATAAAGATGAGTCTAAAAATAAAGATGCTAAACCGGCAACTCAAATTGACTACATCCTTGAGCCTTCGCAAGAAGAAATAGTTGAGCAGCTGATACCAAAAAATATCAAAATTCAATTATATCGTGCCGTGCTTGATTCGGTAGCATCAGAACATGGTGCCCGTATGACGGCCATGGACAAAGCGACTGAAAACGCAGGCGACCTGTTGAAAGCCTTAAAACTTTCATACAACCAGGCGCGCCAGGCAGCCATCACCACCGAGCTTACCGAAATTGTGAGCGGTGCGGCAGCCCTGTCATCAAACTAAAAAACATCCAGTTTTTATAAATGAAAAAAGGTTTCTCAATTTGGGAAGCCTTTTTTTGTGGGCGATAATTTCACCACCATATTCCCACCACGTCATTGCGAGGAGTGAAACGACGTGGCAATCTCTACACCTTTTTATCAGTATCCACGACTTTTGGTGAAGGGTTTGGCTAAAGCCCACATTGCTTTTCTACAAATCCGTCCCATGAATGGGACGGCAATGAATTTTATTTGATAAATGAATAGGCTATTACTTCATTGCCGTTGGCTTCAGCCAACGGATAAAAAGAGAATGTTAATTGGCTTCAGCCAAAACATACAATACAAGTAAAGTGAATTTTTAAAGCCCTCCCTACCGGGGAGGGTTGGGAGGGACTGCTTATATCAAATCAAACCCAATATCTTTCCTGAAATAGCAGCCATCGTAATAAATACGACTGGCATCGGCAGTGGCTTGTTGCAGGGCATCAAACAGGTTATCCTGTAGCGACGTAATAGCCAGCACACGGCCACCTGTTGCTAATACATCTTCGCCGCTTTGTTTAGTTCCTGCATGAAAAACGGTAGAGTTACGAACGTTTTCAATACCTGATATAACTTTGTTCTTCAAATATTCACCGGGATAACCGCCGGCAACGCATACTACGGTAGCCGCTACTTTGTTGGATACGGCAAAATCAACTTCGTTTAAATTTCCGTTGGCTACACCTAATAACAAGTCGACCAGGTCGGCTTCTATACGTGGCAAAACGCTTTCGGTTTCCGGGTCGCCCATGCGGCAGTTGTATTCTATCATGTAAGGGTCGCCATCGCAATTCATCAGGCCGATGAAGATGAAGCCTTTATAAGGAATGTTTTCCTGTTTTAAGCCTTCAATGGTTGGGATAATAATACGATCCTCCACCTTTTTTATAAACCCCGCATTAGCAAAAGGTACCGGCGAAACCGAACCCATGCCCCCGGTATTTAAACCGGTATCGCCCTCGCCAATACGTTTATAATCTTTGGCTGATGGTAAAATTTTATAATTACTGCCATCGGTCAACACAAAAACCGAAAGCTCAATACCCTGCAAAAATTGTTCAACTACCACTTTCGAGCTGGCAGCGCCGAACTTGGCTTCGGTCAGCATTTCTTTTAGTTCCTGTTCGGCTTCCGCTAAAGAGGCGCAGATCAATACGCCTTTCCCGGCAGCTAATCCATCAGCTTTTAAAACAATGGGCAAGCCAATGGTTGGCAGGTAAGCCAGGCCATCCTGCAAAGTATCGGCAGTAAAAGTTTGTGATGCTGCTGCGGGGATGTTGTGGCGGGTCATGAATTGTTTAGAAAAATCCTTGCTGCCCTCCAACTGCGCGCCCTCGGCCTGCGGACCGATAACCGGCACGTTTTTCAACTGCTCATCCGCCAGAAAAAAATCATGAACGCCTTTTACCAGCGGCTCCTCAGGGCCAACCAATACCAGGTTAATGTTGTTGGCCAAAACAAACTGCTTAATGCCTTCAAAATTGGTCACGGCAATGTTTACGTTAGTGCCGTACTGGCCGGTACCCGCGTTGCCGGGCGCTATAAAAAGCTGTTCACATTTTGGGCTTTGGGCCAGTTTCCAGGCGAAGGCGCTTTCCCTTCCGCCCGAACCAAGGATCAGGATATTCATGCGGGCAAAGATAGAATTTTTGTGGCGCGGATGTGCAAATATGCAGCTGTGTAAATGATTTTTTAATTTAATAATTG
>DATJJI010000001.1:0-36613 GCA_035492275.1 Mucilaginibacter sp. | reverse complement strand
CAATATTACATTTCGGACAACAAGCTGATTTTCTGTTCATCAACTACAACAAAAAAAATACTATTGAATTGGTGGGATTCGATGCCCGGTGCGTATAAACTGAGTTTTAATAAGAATCAAGCAAAAACCCCCTCACCTTTTTTGCTTAAGGAAGATGTAAAGGATTAGCCTATGCGTGTATGAAAAACTGTCTATTTATTTTGTTATTGTTATCCTGCTCAAACGCATTTTCTCAACCTTCGATTTATTCTGATTTGGTTAAAATCGGGAACCGTAAAAATGTTGAAGATTTTATATTGCCCGGTTGGTCGATTTTGACTTCGACCCGAGGTGATTTAAATAAAGATGGGCTACCTGATGTTACATTAGTACTACAATCAGATAATCAACATCTGGCTAAGAATAGGATATTAATTATTCTTTTTAAAAATACGGATAGTACTTACCATTTTATTGGTAAAACGTCAAACGGATATATATTAACAAAAAATAACTCGAGTTCATTTGATCCTTTTCAGTCGGTGAGAATTAATAAAGGTGTACTGGAATTGAGTTTTAAAAAGGTGGATAGCTTGAGAATTGTTGATTGTATCTATAAATTTCGATGGAACAAATCACTTTTTCCATTAATTGGTGCTGAACTAAATTATCAAAATCGAGATAGTATGTACGTCCACTATAGTTATAATTTCTTAACGCTTTATCGTAACATGCGCCATGGGAAAGTCAATGGTACCTGGACAGAAATTGATGAAGCATTTTATCCCGATTATCCTGCTAAAAATTTGTTTTGGATATTGCCTCCATTTACATGGGAGATTGAGGATGATGTTTACCTTTAGAAAATCAGGATCTGGTCGAAGCAGGATCAGCACTCGAACCTGCGATCTTGGATTATGAGTCCTAAATCACTTTAATCTTAAGTCATCCAAAAAAGTTAAAAAGGGAATCAGGTGTTCGATTGCAACCCCTCCCTCTCCGCAATTATATCAATCCCGGCTTTGTTTTACAGTTGATATATTTAAATTTGATTAATCTTAAAACCCAAGCCATGAAGCATCTGTTATTTTTACTTGTGTGTTTTTGCTTAGCCATGCCCCACCTGGCGCTTTCTCAAAATAGCAATGAAGCGGTTGAACCCTCGCTTAAAGGCCCCGGCGTTATTAATTTACTGGAAAGCGGAACATTGGATGGATGGAAAGTACCCTCGGCTCACTGGCATTTAGAAGCAGGAGTTATAACCGGCGAAACCGGTGGAGAAAAACTCAGGGCTCCGGAGTTTTTGTATACCAAACAACAGTTCAGCAATTTTGAGTTCACCTGCGAAATGAGGCTTACCGGCGATGATCATGCCAATACGGGTATTTACTACCGCGTTCATACCATTTCTTTTAAGGGTAAATTCGAGGCGCCTTCAGGCTATGAGTTTGATGCCGCTGTTACAACCGATAATTTAACAGGCTCTGTAGGCGATTGGTACCAGCGCCCTTCGTTACGTGTATATGCAGACCAGGCGCTTGTTGACCGTATATTTAAAGCCGATAACTGGAGCCGCATGACCATGCGTGTACGTGGAAACCGCCTGGAATACTGGATTAATGGCACCAAGGTTATGGATTTTGCTGACCCCGACCCAAAAGGGTCACATGAGGGAATGATCGGTTTTCAAATGCATGACGGATCAGTAATGAAGGTTGAGTACCGTAATATACGTGTACTGCCGCTTTAGTTAGCGCTCTATCTGCCAAAATGAGCCTTCATATCTAAATGGCTTAAAACCTATATAGTACTTTTCGGGCTCGCTTATAAAATCAAATATCTTTTTATATCCTTCGGATAGTTGAGACTGCAATTTATCCCTGTCAAAAAAAGTGCAGGGGTATGATGCCGCGATACCGTAAAATACCGGGGGAACATTTTGTATAGTTATCCTGTCACGCTTTTCATCATTATAGCCAATCAGGTCAAGTAGCAAATAGGGCGCTTTAAATGATTGTATGTGCTTTAAAACCGCATACGGATCAGTCATATACTGTAACGAACTTGAGAACAATATCAAATCGGGCTGCATATGCGCTGCCAGGCAATCTTCTATAGAGTGGTAAAATTTGACGTGTTCATTCTCAAAATTTTTTTTTCCTGCATCTACAAACTGGGGTTGCTCAACAATACACCAGTTTAACTCGGTAAGATGTGACAGAAAGGGAATATTTTGATAATAAGAAGTCCCCAACGACCCGCCAAAATCAATCAGCGTTAATTTATTATTGCTCCTGCCGGCAACTAATAAAAGAGCAGAGAGCAGGTTAATATTTACATTTACCTCGTCGTAAATAATACCATCGCGCTCATAAGCGGCTTCGCCGTTTTTAACTTTAGTGGTTGTATCAATTATTCTTTGTAAAATATGATCTTCATCATAACCGGCACAACGGGCTTTCGCTTCTTCGTAAGTTTGATAATTACCTTTCCAGCCATATTTAAAGCTGTACCATCTTAAGGTATTCAGTATTGGCGGAAAAAACTCTTTTATCAAATAATACATAAGCGCTAACTGTAGTTGTTTAAAACCTCGGTTACCCTATAAATATCTTCAGCACTATGTACAAAAGAGCATGGCAAACTTAATGTTGTTTGATGTATAGCTGATGAAACAGGTAAATTTAAATGATTCATTGCATGTAAAGCCTTTTGCTTATGGGGTGCAATAGGGTAATGTATTTCAGTACCTATATTGTTTTCGAGCAAATAAACTTTGATTTTATCGCGTTCGGGATGCCGGATATTAAAAATATGGTAAACATGATAAAAATCAGGGTCGGTAACCGGCTTAATGAACCTATCGTCTAAGTGTTCCATATAAACAGAGGCAAGCTTATTTTTATGTTCATTTATACGGTTAAGACAAGGAAGCTTTACACGTAAAAAGGATGCCTGTATCTCGTCTAACCTGGAATTATAGCCTATAAGGTTATTATGATATTTTTCGCCCGATCCGTAATTGCGAAGCTGTTTAAGTAACTGATAATCTGTTTCTGATTTACAGATTATAGCGCCCGCATCGCCCAGGGCGCCCAGGTTTTTTGTAGGATAAAAACTAAAAGCTCCAAAATCGCCAAATGTACCGGCCAACTGCCCTTTATAAGTAGCTCCATGTGCCTGTGCGCAATCTTCAATTATTTTAAGGTTTTTTGTTTCGGCTATTGCTTGTATGGCTGTCATTTCGCAACATTTGCCATATAAATGAACAACCATAATAGCCACAGTTTTAGCTGTTACAGCTTCATCAATTCTTTGCGGATCAATATTGTAAGTATGAATATCCGGCTCAATCAAAACCGGAACCAGGCCACATTGTAAAATGGCTAAAATAGTAGCGATATAGGTATTGGATGGAACAATAACTTCGCTCCCCTTTGCAAAATTGCAGCATTTTAACGAAAGTATAAGGGCATCCAATCCATTGGCTACACCAACAACATATTTTTCATTATGATACTCGCCAAACTCTTTTTCAAATAAAGCAACTTCAGCACCTAAAATGTACCAGCCTTTTTCTAAAAAATCATTAAACTTTTGCTTGAATTGGTCTTCAAACGGGCGGTTTAATATCTTGAGATCCTCATAAGGAATGATTGTAGGGCTCATAAATGTAATCTTTAGGATCAAATGGGGTTGACGCCAGCACTAATAAAATTGCATCTGCCGAAAAATCATGCATTACATGCCAATCTTCAGGCTCAATAATCAGGCACTTTTCGGGTGAATCAAGCATAAAAACGTCTTGACGGCTGCCATCATCATTGGTTATTTGACAAGAGCCCTGAATGCATATGGCGGCCTGGTGGGTATTGTGGTGCCTATGCCCTCCACGATCAGAATTATCTACATTATAAATATAGAACAAACGCTTAATTTCAAAATCGACAACTTTATCTAATACGGTTAATATCCCGCGTGTGTCCTTAAATGTTGTAAGATTAATAATATGCGCCATTAAGAAGAAATTGATGGCGTAAGTAAATGGGTATCGATCATATTAATTAATGTTTGGCTTTGTGGTAAGCGTAATTTTCTGGCAAATAACATATTCGACTTTTTGATCGAACTAAAATCATCTACATCTAAAACTTTTGGATTAGGGCCTCCTTTTGACCAGTCAATGTACCGGTAATTGTTATTCACCACATTATCCTTGTAGGGAGAGTTTAAAAGGATAGTCTGAAAAACAAACTCGTCGCTGCCCCAGCATAATGAGAAAAAATCCGCCAATTTTAAATCATTTTGAACCCGTTGAGCAACGTACATTGCTGCGTCAGGGCTTAACATCCAAAACATTGATTTACCATAAGGGTGCAAATCATAAGGTATTTTACGGGCAGGCATAAAAAAGTTAATGATCTTTTCTAAATGGTTCTTTCCTTTAAAATTAAAATTGGTAAGATAGTATTTTTGCATTCTTACCAATCCTTCTTTCCAGTCGTTTTTTATATCCCGATAACTCAAAAACTCTTTTCCCCGGTTTTGAAAAAAGAAATCCCTGAGTTCCTGCGCAGATTTTAGCGGATAATCCTGCCCGCTTAAAAAATTGATAAAATCATAATTGATGCCTGTGCCAACTATCTCTTTTATACATCCAAATGTAGCTAATACGGTATTAAAACCTGCCCATTTAACATCCATACGGTTATTTATAAAATACACGTTGGGTAAGTTTTGTAAATATAAATGTGGTTCGATATCAAACTTTTTATCTACATGTATATAAAAGTCAAAGTCAGCGTGAGCCATGTGCCTTATCATCTTTTCAGTCTGATAAGGATCAGTATAAGTTAAAATAAGATGGGCTACTCGCATAATTTAAATTTATTAAATAAGATAATAAGAATTACCGCGGAAATTAAAACCTAAGAATTAATTTAAAATGATTTAATTATTTATAAATTAATCAAAATCATTCTCGAATTGCTGATCGGAAATTGTTGATCACAACACTTACATCTTAATATTAGTTTAGGGGAGCAACTAATAATGATTGTCAACAAAAATAACTTTTAACTTTAAGCAAATTACTTCAGTAATACTTTAGTTACAGTTTTAACCTGCTTTTGCTTAAAAAGTTTGGGTTTAACTTATTTATTAACAATTATTTATTCCGAATTTAATTCGTTACTCCTTTTGGATGTGGATATGAGTAAACTAAAATCGTCTTAGGAATAGGATAAAAATAATGATCTCTGAAATTTCGTGGTAGGATAATCGCAGGTGTTTTAATGCGTGGGTGATCTGATTTTCGACCGTGCGCTTCGAGATACCGAACTTGTTGGCTATTTCTTCGTTCGATCGGTTTTCTATACGGCTAAGCCAGAAAATTTCGCGGCACCGCTTGGGCAGGCTTTTAAGAACCGACTCCAGTTGGATAGTAATATCATCATAACCCAGCTTATCTTCGGCACCATTAAAACTAACCGGTGCAATTTCATCTTCGTATTGCTCAATGTACTCAATTGGCGATATTTTGGCGGCTTTTAAATATTTATAAATATGATAACGGGTGGTTATATAAATATAATTATTAAAATTCTCTATCCGCAAATACTTCCTGCGGTTCCATAAAACCACAAACACATCATGCAAAATCTCTTCGGCAGCGTCAGTATTTTTTAAATAATGATTGGTTGTTTTATATAATTTTCGCCAGTACCGGTTATACAACACAGCAAATGCCCGGGCATCATCCATAACAATGGCATGCCATAGCTCAGCATCCGATATTGGGGTATTGGCCATAAAAAGATTATACAATTGGTGAGGTAAAATTAGTATTAGTTTTTACAAACGGAAACGATTGCGAAAAAAATACAATCGATTGTTTTTTTAAAAGTATGTGTGTTAGCCCTTTCTGAACCCCTCTTTATATACAACCAATAATACGACCACTTTTAATCAATACCATATCATGACTTCAGAAGAGTATACGCTTCTTTATGAAAAATATCTTTCCGGTACATGTTCTTCTGCTGAAATACAACAGTTAAAAGAGTATCGTGATAAATTCAAAATGCAGGAAGCCGACGGAAAACTGCAGCCTGAGGAAAGAGAAATAAAGACGCGGGTTTATCATCGTATAAACCAAACCGTTTTTGGCAAACCTGCCAGGGTGATCAATATGAAATTTATCTGGGCGGCGGCCATATTATTAATAAGCTTTGGCCTTGGTGTAATATTTATAAAAAACAGCAAGCAACAGGTTCCGGAAAATCGTGTGGTAAAAATAAAACCACAGGCTATAAAGCCGGGCCGCAATACAGCCATACTGACCCTGGCTAACGGAGCAAAGATACAGCTTGATGATGCCCACGACGGCGTTTTAGCCAATGCGGGCAAAGCTGCTATTAAAAAAGTAAAAAACGGCGAAATTGTGTATGATGCCATTAACCCGGATGCAAACGTCAGCGCCGCGCCCAATGTATTAAGTGTACCACGGGGCGGGCAATATAACATTACGTTATCAGACGGCACTAAAGTTTGGCTTAACTCGGTATCCAGCCTAACCTACCCGGCAAATTTTTCGGGCGATGAGCGTGTGGTTGAACTTAAGGGCGAGGCTTATTTTGAGGTAGCACATAATGAAAAAATGCCTTTCAAAGTTAAAACCCGTGGTGCCGAGGTTAGGGTATTAGGCACGCATTTTAACATATCGGCCTATGATGATGAGGCTGTGGCAAAAACTACTTTGTTAGAAGGTTCGGTAAAATTATCCACCAAAAACGCCGATGTAATGCTTACCCCTGGCCAGCAGGGCATAACACGCGATAATAATGACCGGATAAGGGTTAAAGATGTAAAAATAGCCGAAGTGGTGGCCTGGAAAAACGGATCGTTTGTTTTCAGGCATGCCAATATACAGGACATTATGCGCCAGCTATCGCGCTGGTATGATGTGGATGTTGAATACCGTGGCAACGTGCGTGATCAATATTTTGGCGGCACCTATTCAAGATACAAAGATATAACCGAGCTTTTAAACGGGCTCGAATTAACCGGGGTTATTCACTTTAAAATTGAAGGAAGGAGGATAATCGCCATGCCATAACCTATAAACGCGGTTATCCACAAAAAAACCAGAAGCGTTGGCGCGCCCCTGGTTCAATACTGGTTAATCCAAATAAATTGAAGCATACAATCCAATTGTAAATTAAACCTAGCACTCAAATGTATAAAATTTTTACTGTATTAAACTACAGGAGAAAATCCTGTAGTTTTTCAAAAATTGCTCACATTATGAAATTAACCGCTTTTATCCTATTGACGGTTATCCTCCAGGTAAGTGCCAGCACTTACGGGCAAAAAATTACGCTTAAAGAAAAAAATACCCCCCTGCAAGATGTGTTACTTGACATCCAACAGCAAAGTGGGTACGATTTTCTGTACACCGCTGATCTTTTAAAATTAGCAAAACCTGTAACTATATCTGTAAAAGACGCTTCGATAAAAGAAGTGATAGAAAAATGCCTGGCCGACCAGCCATTTGTTTTTAAGTTCAACAAAAAAACCATTACGCTTAAAGAAAAGCCAATACCTGTAGAGATACCGGCTACTATTATACCGGTGCAGGTAATAGCCAATCCGGTAAGCGGTGTGGTTACTGATGAAAAAGGGCAGCCTTTAGCCGGTGTTACGGTGCTTGAAAAGGGCACCAAAAACGGTATTGTTACTGATGCTACCGGGCACTACAATATCAATGTAGCCGACGCGAATTCAACACTTGTGTTTTCATCTGTTGGTTATATTAGCCAGGAAGTAAAGGTTGGCACGCAAAAAAACATAACCGTTCAGTTAAAAGATGCCATGGGCGACCTGAATGAAATTGTGGTTGTAGGTTACGGTACGCAGAAAAAAGTATCGCTTACCGGCGCGGTTTCAAGCATTTCGGGCGATGAGCTGGCTACAACCCGTAACGAAAGTGTGCTGAACATGCTTACCGGTAAAATACCCGGTGTGCGCGTTGTTCAAAATACGGCCGAGCCCGGCGCTTTTAGCAATAGCTTTGATATACGTGGTTTAGGCAGCCCCTTATTTGTAATTGATGGTGTGCCACGTACCGGTATTGAGCGCCTTGACCCGAATGATATTGAAAGCATATCGGTATTAAAAGACGCGGCAGCTGCGGTATACGGTGTTCAGGCCGGTAACGGTGTGGTACTGGTTACCACCAAAAAAGGCAAAGCTGGTACTTCGCGCATTACCTATACAGTTACTTATGGTGAACAGCATGCCTCCGGATTACTGCCATCATTAGACGCGACCGATTATATGACCGCGATCAATGAAAAAACCAAACACAGTAACGGCATCAATAATCCTAACGGATCAGTACCTTACCAGGCAGCTGATTTTGCAGCCTTTGCACCGGGTGGCACTAAAAAAAGCACCAACTGGGTTGATGAAACCGTTCGCCGTAATGCCGGCCAGGAAAACCATAGCTTATCATTTGAAGGCGGTACCGATAAGGCAACTTATTTTATTGGTTTAGGTTATTTGAAACAGGATGGTTTTTTAAAGACCAATGACGAGAACTACCATAAATATAATGTACGCTCAAACATAACCGCGCAAATTGCCAAAGGGTTAAGCGCCGATGTACAATTGTATTATATGGCTGATCAAAGAAACTACCCGGCTTTTGATTTCCAGGAAGTTTTAAATGCCGATTACCGTAATCCGCCTATCTATCCCGTTTATGCAGGCGATCCGGGCGGCCACCTTGATTACTTTGGTGATAATGGTAATAACGCGGTGCTATATAGCTCTTCGGCATTATCGGGTTACCGTCAAAACAACAAAAAGTTATTGCAAACATCAATAGATCTGGCTTACCAGATACCATTTATACCAGGCTTGCAGGCAAAAGCTTTATATAGCTACAACAATAACTTTGACGATAATAAAACCTATAATAAAGAGGCCGATCTGTACACCTCATTCATCAATACCGATGGCACTACGGGTTACAGGCAAAGCCAGGTTATTAACGGGCCATCAAGCGTAAACAGGAGTTATAACGCGGCGCCGAATACCTTAACACAATTCTCTTTAAATTATACGCACACCTTTGCAAGCGTTCATAATGTGAGTGCAGCCGCTATATATGAGTCGACCGATTCGCAAAGCGATGGCTTTAACGGCACCAAATATATTGCTATTGGTACGCTTGACCAGTTAGCTGCGGGCGGTAACGTAGGCCAGTCATTACAAACCGTAGGCGGTGGGTATCCAAGCCATTCGGCTACCAGCAGCTTTATCGAAAAACTGCACTACGATTACAAGTCGAAATATTTATTTGACCTTTCGGGCCGTAATGACGGTTCATCGCGTTTCGCGCCGACTAAAAGATGGGGTTTCTTCCCGGCAGCATCAGCCGCATGGCGTGTATCCGAAGAAGGTTTTTTCAAACAATCTAAAGCGCTTTCGTTTTTTGACAACTTTAAACTGCGTGCTTCCTACGCGGCGGTGGGCGATGCAGGCCAGGTTAACTATCAATTCATCAGCGGGTATGATTACCCGTATACATCAGGAACCAGCTCGGCAGCACGCCCCGGAGGTTCTATTTTTGATGGCGGATACATTGCCGGTGTAGGTTTCAGAACGCTGCCAAACTATGATGTTACATGGACCAGTAATAAACTGGCCAACATTGGTCTTGATGCCGAATTATGGCATGGTGGTTTAGGTATCACTGCCGATTATTTTGTTCGTCGTCGTGATGGTATACTGGCAACCCGTGTGGGCACTATAGCCGGCGCTTTGGGTGCAACATTACCTCAGGAAAACTTGAACAGCGACCAAAGCTCGGGCGTTGAGTTAGAGTTAACACACAGAAGCCATATCGGTCAGGTACGCTATAGTTTAGACGGTAACATTTCGTATACCCGTACCAAAAACTTACACGTTGAACGTGCTGTTGCCGGTAACTCGTACGATAACTGGGTGAATAATACCAATAACCGCTATAACGACGTTGCCTTTCAATATGGCGATGGCGGCAGGTTCACTTCATTTGCCGACATCTATGGTGCGACCGTAAACTATGGCGGGGGTAACCGCGGCCTGGTACCGGGCGATTACAAATATGTTGACTGGAACAATGACGGTACTATAAACCTGGGTACAGGCAGCCAGGGCGATGGTTCGCCGCTTGCTGTGAAAAGTGCCAACACGCCTTTGGTGAACTTTGGTTTAACTATTTCATTAGAGTACGGAGGTTTTGATCTGAGCGCGTTAGCACAAGGTGTAACCGGAAAATGGATAGCTTATGGCGATGCCTCATTAACTCCTTTACAATTTAACGGTAATGAGTTTGCCTATTTCTTTGACAGGTGGCACCCGGCAGATCCGGCAGCTAACCAGTTTGATCCGCATACGGTTTATGTACCGGGTTATTATTCCATATCAGGCACCAACCCTGACGGTAACTCGATGTATAACTACCAAAATGCATCATACGTAAGGTTAAAAAGTTTAGATGTTGGCTATACCTTACCTGTTCAATTAACACGCAAAATTGGTGTAAAACGTTTCAGGTTGTTTTTCCAGGGATATGACTTGTTTACTATTACAGGCCTTAGGTATTATGACCCTGAGCACCCTAACACCAACCGCTCAAACGAATACCCGCTTGCTAAAACATACAATTTTGGCGTGAACGTAACTTTTTAAACTCATTTAATTTAAAAAAATGAAAAAGACAGTCTATATCATCACCTTAACACTTGCACTATTTTCATGCAAGAGACTGAATATTGCGCCTAACAGCATTATTCAGGATAAGGACGTTTTTGGTACAAGTAACGGTATAGCGGCCTATATGGCAACGCTATATACCTTGCTGCCTATTGAGGATTTCAGGTACCAAACCACAGGCGGCGGTACCAATAGCACCGGTTTTGGAAACTTTTTTTACAACCAGAACCTGAACATGTTTACCGGCGAGATCACTAACCGCGAATCGGGCAACGAGGGCAATGCATCCATGAGCAGTAATAATTACTGGGCCGATGCTTATCAGCTTATCCGCCAGGCAACCAATTTTATTAATACACTGCCCGGCTTCAAAGCATCTGCAGGCTACAGCACCGCCCAAATAAATCAATGGACCGGCGAAGCACGCTTTTTAAGAGCCTATACCTATTTCGCTTTGGTGAAAAGATATGGTGGTGTGCCATTGGTAACTACCGTAGCTACAGCCGAACAGGTTAATGTTCCGCGTAACTCTGAGCAGGAAATATGGGACTATGTGAACAGCGAATTTCAGGGTGCCGCCGATTTAATGCAGCCTACAAGCGAGCAAAGGGGCCGTGTTAACAAATACACTGCTTTGGGTATGTTATCGCGCACTGCTTTATATGCAGGCTCAATTGCTAAATATGGCCAGGCAATTATTAATGTTGACCCTGCAACCAACAAACGGGTTCAAGGCATCCCACAAACAGAGTCTTTGCGTTATTTTAAACAAAGCTATAAAGCCGCGCTTGATTGTGCCGCCGGTGGCTTTGCACTTTACAGGAACTCATTACCTGATAAAACAGCTAATTTTTACAACCTGTTTTATGATGTTTCGTCATCAAATAAAGAATATATGTTCTCGCGCGAATATGTATTTGGTTACTCGGTGCACCAATTTGACCTGATGGATATACCCTATCAGTTACAGGTATCGGGTTCGGCATCGTACGAGTGCCCTACACTTGACTGGGTATCGTTATTTGACGGCCTGCCGCGCAATGCCGATGGTTCATTAAAAACCGTTGATGCTACAACCGGCAAATTTGTTTACTACAACTCGCCTGCTGATTTCTTTCAAAATGCCGAGCCAAGATTACTGGCCAGCGTAATTGTTCCGGGAAGTACATTTAAAGGCGCGGTTATCGATGTCAGAAGAGGTATTTTCACCGGTGATATTACTAACGGTATCAACGCGTTCCCTGGCAGTGTGCCGCCATACCCGGTGGTAACCAGCCCATACAACGCTACAACACAGGTTACCCCTGCGGTAAACAGTTCAGGCTCGCCAACGGTAACCTTGCCTAACGGAAGTAAAATGCAGGCCGGTGGTTTAAGCGGTATTTATGGCAGCTGGGATCAGGGTACAACAACAGGCTTTCACCAGAAAAAATTCCTGGATCAAAACCTGGCAGCTGCAAACGTAAAAAACAACTACAGCACTACCCCATGGCCCGAGCTGCGCTATGCTGAAGTTTTATTGAACCGTGCCGAAGCCGCTTATGAGCTTAACCTGGCCGGCGATACCGGTGCTAACTATTTACAGGATGCCTTTACCCAGATCAATGATATACGCGATCGTGGCGGAGCAGTATTACTGCCAAATGTTGCCGCATTGAACGATATCAATATCATACGTACCGAAAGACGTAAGGAGCTTGGTTTTGAAAGCAAGATATTCTGGGATCAAAGACGCTGGAGAACTGCTGATATTGATATTAACAACCGCGCCTGGATGGTGCTAAACCCAATTTATGTTGCCGCTAACGGCAAGTATATATTGGATGCACGTAAGCTTGAACGTAACCAGCTATTCACCTTTACGGTTAGTATGTATTATCAGCAAATACCGGGTAGTGAAATTGCTAAGGACCCTAAGCTTGTGCCTAACATATAACAAACAGGAGAATTTATTAAAAGAGAAATGAAGATGAAAAAAACAATTAGCTTAATAATGACTTTCGCAGTCATTGTAACTATATCATCCTGTGTGAAAAAAGACAATTATGCGGCACCTGACCAGATACTAAAAGGTACTGTTATTGACAATAGCACAGGGCAACCCCTGCAGGCCGAGCAGGGCAGCAGTAGTTTCCAGATGCGCGCCTACGAGCTAAGCTGGAACAATGGCGTGGGCGTAACCCCCGAGAACTTTAACGTGCACACTGATGGTACCTTCGAAAACGATAAGGTGTTTAAAGGCACTTACCGCATCTATCCAACCGATGGCGCCTTTGTGCCAATTGTTTTCACCGATGCTACAGGTGCCGCGGTTGATAACGGCAGTAAAATTATAAACGTTACCGGTGGCACTACCAACGTAACCTTTAATGTCGATCCGTTTTTAAAAGTGGAGTGGGTGGGTGAACCGGTTGTTAATGCCGATAAAACGGTGACCGTTCAGTGCAGGTTTACCCGTGGCACTAACGACCCAACCAGGCAATTTAACGTAACCGATGCTTACCTGTTTGTAAACGAAACCGCGTTTGTTGGCAATAACAGCTTTAACAACCTGGTTTCAACCCAGGTAAATTATTCAGGTACCGCTGGTAATGCATTACTGGGTACTACCGTTACCATTACCAGCAAGGTATTGCCTACCGACAGGAATTTTTATGTACGCGTTGGTGTACGTACTGCCGATAATGTGAATAAACGCTACAATTATAATGTGGCTAAAGTTGTGCACATAGCACCTTAATCTTATACAAGCAATCACCTACAACAAATGATGGCGCGTTAAGCGCCATCATTTTTAAAACACAAAACCTTATTGAAGCATCCCTGCATACACTTATTCTCTCCGCATAAGGTATATATAAATTGGAAATTTTAGGGACGCACGGTGATGGCGCGCAAGGTGCTATCACCATTCAATAGGTTTTTATAGCTTTTAAAAAGATTCGTTCAAATTCAGGAAGAAGCCTTTGTTACCAAACTTACCAAAAGCATAATCAAGCGCCAAATTAGTTCGTGTAGCTTTATTAAATAATACACGCAAACCGGCGCCATACCCCGGCTGAAATACCTGGAACAGTTTAGTTCCTTGCTCGTCATTGGCTGTTTGCATGCTGCCAAATACCACGCCGCTCAAAAATTTATTCTTTAACAGCGGAAATCTGAACTCGGCTTCGGAGTCATTAAACTGAGTGCCTTTAAAATACTGGCTGGTATAGCCCCTGCCGCTTCTGAATGTACCGTCGCGGGCGGTACCGGGTAGCTCCAGGTAAGGCACTTCGCCGCTTACCAGGTACGAGCCCCAGTTCCAGAGGGCAATAACCGTTTCGGGGTTAGTGTTCGACAGGCTGAAATATTTCCTGAAATCGGTAGTAACCTGCACGGCATTTTTAGTACTGCCTATCCAGGTTTGGTTAATGCGGACACCAACATCAGTATAAATACCTTTATAAGCCCGGTTGGGATTGTCGCGGGTTATGTATTCCGCGTTGAACAAAAAGCCGCTCGATACATAATGATCCTGCGGAAACCCATGCTGATTATTATAAACGCTGGATGGGGTAGCGTTATTTATGGTATCTGACTGATTGATCTTGCGCCTGATCTCGGCCGATATTCCCGCCCCTACAAAGAAGTTCTTTTCCACCTCTTTATACACTTTTTCGCGAAAATTATAGTATTGCGAATGGATAGCATAGCCTTTATGTGTTGGGTTAGCCAGAACCTTATCGGCATTGCTTCCGCCTGCAAAACCATTGCCTATGCCTAATCCAAAATCGGGGGTTACCGTTTTGGCGGCTACGATGTTACCCTGAAAATTCCATTTATTACCGGGCGTAAATACGTTATGATTAACATAGAAATACAGAATGCCTTTGCTGGTGATGGATGCCGAAGTAGCTGCCACCGAAAGAAAAGTATTCGGATCATCGCCCAAACGACGACCGGCAACCGCTTTGATGCCTATTTGCGCGCCTATGGTAGGATTAGCCGCAACATTAGGCACTACCGTTATTCCTGATCTTTTGCGTAAAGTATCGGCTTTTTTGCCGGGGTGAAAAATATTGCGGGTCAGATCGTTAAAATCATATTGCTTGTTAAAGTTTTCTGCGGCTGGCCGTGGCTTCGACATACTATCTTTCACGGTATCACCAGGCTTGTTACCAATTTGGGCGTAAGCTGTATTGATCCGGCCAAAAAGTAAACCCAACACTAAAAAATTTAACAAAAGAAGTTTTATATATACAGGTCTGTGTTTGGCCATCTAAGTATCAGTGTTTTAATTCAATAGTAACACTTAAACTCATATTTTGGCTAAATGTTTCATAGGGCAAACATAATACAGTAGCTTGTTTCAATTAAAAGCCTATTGTAATTTTTTTAAATATTACCCCGGGCATATATTTACGCATTGAATTTAATTGACCATGTATTTGCAGGACGATCATCAATATACCATTCGCGGTTTTCTGCCGGAAGAAGTGAAGCAATATAAAACCATCCGCTTAGAGTCCTTACAATTAGAAGCAGCGGTGTTTGGGAGCAATTATGCACGCGAAGCAGCATTTACCGCCGAACAATGGTTAATGCGCATTGCCCAACCAAACAGCGATTGTTTCGGTTTGTATTGCGATGGCGAATTAATAGGCCTCACCGGAATAGTTATTGATAAAGCCGACCCTACCTTAGGGCACATGACCCAATCCTACATCCGCGAAGCGTATAGGGGCCGTGGCCTTTCGCGTTTATTGTATGATACCAGGCTGGCCTGGGCCAAACAACATCAATTACAAACACTGCGCATAGGTCATCGCGAAAGCAACACCGTATCAAAAGCGGCCAACCAGCGCTACGGCTTTAAATTCAGTTACCGCGAACCTTGTACATGGCCTGATGGCACCGATGAGGATATATTATATTACGATCTTCAGCTTTAACTTATTTCAGATTCTTTAAATAGGCCGGCATATCATCATCTAAACTTACATGCAGTTGTTGCAGCTTGTTGATGTATAGTTTTCGTAATTCATCCCAGTTATAATATGGAAAGCCGCTATCCTTCATCCCTGCAATATGCGATTCCTTTTCATTCAGCAACACTTTAACCAAATAGTTATTGCTATTTGGTTTTTTGTAGAATATCCATTGAATATTTGAGCTTAGCGGAATTACCTGCGAAGCCTGCCAAAACGCCCCGATGTTTAAAGTTGTGGTAGCCTTATTAGCCGTGGTTATCCCCATCAAAGCCGCTATAGGCGATATGGTTTCGGCATGGGCAAAACGTAGCTGGGCATTGGTGTTATCGCCCTTTATAAAGCCATCGGCTGTTTTAATAAAATTGGCCAGCAGCGGGGCGGCAATACGCACCTGTATACCGTTGTTATTTATGCCCGGGCCTTTTTTATAATAATCATCCGCCAGGTCAAGCTTTGAGAGCGATTTAATCTGGGCCGGATTAAACAACGAAATGAAAGCTACGTCAGCAGGTTGAAATCCCGCCTGCTTCACTTCATCCTTTAATGAAAAAACAATGGTTGCAAAACCAAATACATCATTCACCAGTTTTTCGCGGGCGTTCATGTCCAATGTCTTCAAAAAATCGGCCTTAAAAAATTGTTCGCAAAGGGCATCATTAATTTGCGCGATGTGCTCGGCTTTGTCCATGGCCTGGTAATACTTCAACCATTCACCTTCCTCCTCAAACTGTTTGTAAACCGGCGAAAAATCATAAAAACGCAGGTTGGTATCATCGGTGTATTGTTTAATGTCGGCGTTAGTTTTAAAGTTCTTTTTTAATCCGGATAAAAAAGCGTCGGCGCTTTGTTTGGTGCGTACCTCTTTGGTGATACCCACATTTAAATTGATAGCGCCCTTAAATACGTTACCATAATGCGCGTACATGCGCTCGCCTATCGCCTTTAATTCATTTTGCCCTTCAATGGATATGGATTTGACATTCCCTTTTTCAACCTTATCCAAAGCCATTACCATTTGCCATAGCTTTTGCCCTTTAGGCGTTAAAACATGCGCACTGTCGGCTTTGGCTAACAAGCTGTAAGTGTACGAGGTATTTACTTCTTTAGTTAAATGCCGGGCGCTATGCCTGCCTACATGATTTATAAATACCGGGACATAGCCTGCCGGAGCGGGAGTATATTTTATCGACGGCATTTTATAGAGTGTTTTAGTTCCTAAAAAATCAGTGGCGGGGGTTTGGCCTGCCGCGATAAAACTGTAAGCAATACAAAGGATAAATAGTAATTTCTTCATAATAAAAAAGGCTTGCTTAAAAATAGGAAAGGATCGGCATAAACCGACCCTAACCTTCCTCAATTGTAATATTTTATTTGTTAGTGCTGGTTACCTGTACCATCAGTTTGGTAAGCGCCTATATCTTTTCCCGGCGGGGTAATGGTGGTACCAAAAGTACCGGTAGCCGTTACGTTGCCATAAGGTGAAAAATTAGTATTGCCTTTACCTATACCCGGTGATGCAGCCAATAACTTAAAGTTAGATGTACCTACAGCAACGGTAACAAAAGGCTGCGTACTCGCGCTCACAGGGCCCTGGTTAGCCGGCAATGAATAATCAAACTGATCAACATTGAAGCCGTAAAATAAAGGGTTGTTTTGTTTTGAAGTACCCCTGATATCAGATGCTGCTTTTGCAGCCAATACAGACGGAGCGCTGTCGGCCGAGTAGAATTGAGCTGCTATAGCATCCGATGTACCATAATAGTAGTTATTACCGTAAGCTACATTGGCAAAATCGGCATCAGGCGTGATACGAAGGCCGAAACGGCAATTCACGATCAGGTTATTATAAGCTTTTCCGCGTGCGCCTTTTTCAAAATCGATAGAGCCGCCACGACCGGCTTTGGTTTGGCGGAAACCGCCATCGATCATCGTATTGTTATATACCGATGCCGTACACTGAATACCTGAAGTACCCGAATCGGAGATCTTATTTGAGTTGGTAGCCGAACCGATGAACACGTTATAAGCGATATCGCCCAGGGTACCGGTTTTAATGTTAAAGAACTCGCCGCCAACACCGCCGCAAAGCTCAAAGGTGTTACGCATAATGCTGATGTGACCGCTGCCTACCTGTATATTATCGTCCTTAGCACCAAAGAACCATGAATCCTCAATGATCAGGTTTTTGGTGGTGTTGCCAAAGTACATGTTAAAGCGTGCCGTACCTGACGGATAGATAGCCGCGTTATCATTGGCACCGGCCGGGCCGCCACCAAATTCAATATGCGTCCACTTAATGATCACGTCGCCACCCTTAGGGCTTGGGTTAGTTGGCGATGGTGTAGCAGGTGTCGCGGTGATACCACCCCACCATCCAAAAAACACATTGGTGTAGTTTTGTTGTGTAGCCTCTGTATGCAGCTGATCGGCATTTTTAACGGTAATAAAGTTCGGCGCATCCTTTGTACCCAGGCTGATAAAAGTACCGTGTACAAATATTTCGGGAGCGGTCGCCGCGGTTTTGCCATCGCCCAAAGCAATCAGGTGAACACCGTTTTGCAATAACAAGGTATCGCCATCGTTAACAGTGATATCACTTGCAAAGTAATAGGTTTTGCCTGCTAAAAGGGTTCCTTTAATAGTACCTTTCAAGGTATCTGAGGTAATGGCATTAGCCGTTTTAACCAACGCTAACGAAACATTAACAATTTCTTTTTGGTGACAGGCGTTTAGCACCAGGCTCAGGCCCAATACTAATACTATAATTAACTGATTAAATATCTTCTTCATGATGTTGTATTAATTAAATTTATAGTGAAGGCCTACTATATAATATTGCTGGTAATTGTCTTTACGTACAAAGGTGTCTTTGCCGGCTTGCTGGTACTCCAAAGCCTGGCCGGTTGATCCCGGTGGGCCCAGCGGCGGGTATGGCAGTTTAATAAATAACTGGTATGGTGTATTTAAAAGGTTAGTTACCTTGGCATACACAAACAGTTGTTTAAATATTTTTTTCTCTGCCGATACGTCTAAGCTTACAAAAGCTTTTTGCCAGATATCGTTGTTCAGGTATTGCGATACACTGTTAATACGTTCGCCGGTGTAAACGCCTGATACCTGTGCATCCAGGCCGCTTTTAGCATCCTTGAATAATAACGACAGGTTAGCCAGATGTTTTGATTGCCCTTGCAGTGGGCGGGTCTGGTCAACCGAGCGGATGGTATTATTACCATTGGCATCTTTATATGCTTCCTGCTTGGTAGTAGTGATCTGCGATTGTGTTAACGAATAGTTGGCACGGAAACCAAACTGGTTAATGTATTTGGTTATATCAGCCTCGATACCGTAGTTGTGCGCGGTACCAAAGTTGGCTGCCTCTAAAACCAGGTCTTTGCTCGAGCTTGAGCTTAACAAGGCATACTCAATCGGGTTAACTATGTTTTTGTAAAACACACCTACCAAAATCTGGTCAAGCGGTTTCGGGAAAAACTCGTAACGCAGGTCGTAATTATCCGAGGTGGCACGTTTTAATTTGGTATTACCAACTTCCTGGTAATCCGCATCGGGGTCGCCGCTGGTGTGTGGCACTATCTCATAAAAGTTAGGGCGGCTAATGGCCGAGTAATAAGTTGCGCGTAAGTTGGTTTTATCATCTAATAAATATTTAAAGCTGATGCTTGGCAACAAGTCATAATATTTAATTGATCCTGTTTTACCGTCCTGGCTAACCGGCTCGGCATCCAGCCAGCTCTGGTCGGTATGCTCATAACGAACACCACCTATGGTTTGCAATTTACCCGCGGTGAATTTAAACTGACCGTAACCGGCACCAACGTTTTCGGTGAAGTCGTAATTCAAGGCATCGCCTGGGGTTCCCTGCCTGTTGCTGGCCAGCTCGAACGTGTTATGATCTATATTGCCATCGTAAACCTGGGTAGCATTGGTAACAGGCAAGGTTAAAGTATAGTTATCAAAAGTACTGTGGCGGGTTTTGTTACGGTACATGCCACCCACGCTAAACTCTACTTTGGTACCAAACAATTTTGGTGTGTAAATAAAGTTTAAGTAACCGCTTTTGTCCTGATCAGAGTTATAGGCAAATGCCTGTGCAAAACCGTTCGAAGCATCAACAGTTAAAGGTGCCTGTGTTACCGAACCGTCGGCTTGCAATGTTCTTGACGTAACCAGGTTCAGCGTGTAACGGTTTTCATTATCAGTAGCTTTCGAGTAAACGCCGGTCCAGTTCAGGCTAAAGTTATCTGCCAGTTTATGATCGCCATGCAGCGAGAAGTTATATATTTTTTGTACAGTATGGATGCTTCTTGGCGATTCGGTGATACGGCCCTGGCCTGTACCGGTACGTGCCAGCGTTAAGCTGGTATCAGACACATAACGATATTGGTTTTGAACAAGGTTGATGTATGCCGCGTCTAAAACTATTTTGTTACTGTGGTCAAACTTATAATCGAACCGGCCAATGGCACTGCTGCGCTCCTGCTGGGTATTATATAACCTGGCCTGGATATCGGTAGGCTTCGGCATGTTGGTTACCGCGTCAACAGAGGTTGAGTAGAAAGTGCCTTTGGTATCTTTAAATATATCCTGGTAGCTTAATGAAACCAACGCGCCGAATTTTTTATCGGTGCTGCGACCGCCAATACTTAAGCCGGCTATGGTACCAATTGGTAATTTTGAATTGGTAAAGTGCTGGCCGTTGTTTGAGAAATCGGCACGGGTAGCAATATAGTTATCGCCATTATTAATGCGCGGCGAGCGTGGGCTCACATCGTTATTACCAAATTTATTAAAGCCATATTGAGCTACGCTTTGCGAAAGGCCTGCGCCAAGATTCAGCCTTACGGTAAAATCATCCGGTGCTTCTTTCAATACCAGGTTAACCCCACCGGCAACCGCGTCGGCTTCCATTGATGGAGTAAGCGATTTATAAACTTCCAGACGTTCTATGATATCAGCCGGAAATATGTCCAGTGGCACATAGCGGTTCTTGTTATCGGGGCTCGGTATTTTATAACCGTTTATCAACGTATAGGTATAACGTTTTTCCATACCGCGGATGATGGCATACTGCCCCTCACCGTTGTTGCTGCGCTCGATGGATATGCCCGAAACACGCTGCATCACGTTGGCCACGGTAATATCAGGCGATACCTCGATGGTACGTGCAGATACAGCGTTCAGCACCTGGTCTGACTTACGGATAACGTTGCGCGCGCTTTGGTCAGTGGTATTATCAACCGTGCCGGATATGACTACCTCATGCAGATCGGTAGATTTACTGCTCAGTAATAATTGAACCGGAGGCAACTCGCCCATTCCTACTTCTACGCTAACAGATTGGTCTTTATACGAAATGTACTTTGCTTCCACCTCGTATTTACCGGGGGCAATGTTCCTGAAGGTAAAGCTGCCGTCAAGGCCTACGCTCAGCGATTGTTTCTCGCCATTGGCGTTTTTAATGGTAACGGTCGAGCCGATAAGCGGCTCGCCGGTTTGCTTGTCCGCGACAGTTCCTTTGATGATCTGGGCTGAGGCAGAAATACATAGACCTGTACATAGCAATAACAATAACAGGCAGCGTTTTAATTGTAAAAGTTGATCCATGAAATTTTAATTATCATCAATGAGTTAAAAATGACGACTATGCAGCGAGAGATATTGGAAGGGGCGTGATAAAGTAATGATTTTCCGTTAATTACCTGCTTAGCTATCAGGCACAAAGGAACGTGGCGCGTTTAATCATAATATAAACACCAAATTACCATTGTGTTAATACAACATCTTTTTGAAGACATTTTGTAGAGATTTTGAGTTCATTTTGAATTGATTGTTTATTAATCAAAGCATATTATCCTGTTAACATTAAAATAACACTGCTCAACAAATACCGGTACTTTGTAATATGACAAGCCCGTAACCAACGCTTCGCCGCTATCTCAACTGTTTTTTATAGGTTTGCTATTATGGATCACATCTTAAATAATCCGGGGTGGAACGCGCTGATAAGCGGTAATAAAAACTTTGCCAATGGCGGCGATGGCGCCAAATACTTTGACAAGGACGTAGCGCCTTTTGTGGGTTTAAAGGATAATTCGGCAGAAGATTTTAATGAATTGCATGAACTGACACAGCCTGGCGAAGTAGCCATTCATATCTCGCCTGCAGAGCGTGACATACCCGGCAACTGGAAGGTGCTGAACTGTGTAAAAGGATTGCAAATGATCTATGAAGGGCCAACCGCCCCCGATCACGATGCTGCACGAATTACCCCGCTAACTATCTATCATGTTCCGCAAATGCTGGCCTTAACTAAATTGACCCAACCCGGTCCTTTTTTACAACGAACTATTGAATTTGGCCATTATACAGGTATTTTCGACGATGACCGGCTGGTAGCTATGGCAGGCCAGCGGCTGCATATTTTTAATTATGCCGAGATAAGCGCGGTATGCACCCATCCCGATTACCTGGGGCGGGGTTATGCGAAACAACTTTTATTGCACCAGGCAACCCGTATCATAGCCGAAGGAAACATCCCGTTTCTGCACTTACGCGAGGATAACGAACGCGCTTTCAAGGTATACCAAAGCCTTGGTTTTAAAACACGGTGCAACATCTGGTTTTATGTGATGCAAAAGGTATAATACTTAAATAGTTTATTAAACCCCTCCCTACACCCTCCCGTTGGGAGGGAATCGCACAAGCCGTATTTATCGTATTTCAAATTAACAACATGCACATAATTCCCTCCCCACGGGATGGATGTGCCGGTTTGTGTAGTGGCAGGGAGGGGTCCGCCCAATTACACCCTTTAAAAGTCGCAATTGCACATCATTGAGTTAACATTACACCCCTACCTTTACATTGTTAATCAATTAAAACAATCACTACTTAAATAATTAAAAATGGAAACCACAGCAAAAACAACCATTACCATTGAAGCTACCGTAAATGCACCCGTAGAAAAAGTTTGGGAATTTTGGAACAACCCGGAAGACATTAAACAATGGGCGCAAGCGTCGGAAGACTGGCATGCCCCGCATGCTGAAAATGACCCGCGCACCGGCGGCAAATTCAGCACTACCATGGCCGCTAAAGATGGCAGCTTTAGCTTTGAATTTGGTGGCACTTACACCAATGTTATCGACAACAGCTTGATGGAATATACTTTAGGCGACGGCCGGGAAGTAAAAATTGTTTTCACCGGCGAAGGCGACAGCACCCACATCGTTGAAACATTCGACCCTGAAAACATGAACCCCATCGAGATGCAGCGCGACGGCTGGCAGGCGATATTGAATAGCTTTAAAAAATATGCGGAAGCGAATAGCTAAGCTATTCATAAAAAGGCCCGTTAATTAACGGGCCTTTTTTATTTATGGGATTTATTTTACTTACTATCCAGTGTTTTTATAAACGCTACCACATCACTACTTTCCTGTGCGGTCAGGTCTAACTTATCAAAAGGCAGGGTTTGGTTGTCAATTTTTATGCCCATACCCACGCCGCCGCCTTTATTGTAAAAATCGACCACCTGCTCTAAAGTGGTAAATACACCATTGTGCATATAGGGCGCGGTACGTGCCGCGTTGCGTACGGTCATGGTTTTAAAGGCATGTTTAAAAGCATTTACTTTCATGATATCGTAGCGGCCCATATCGGCATCAATTACTTTTAGCGTGCGCGATTGCGGTACGCCTATCACTTCGCTCTCAATCTTGATATAGCGTGGCGGAAAGGTGCCGTTAAACAGCGGCATGTAATGACAAGTGCCGCATTTGGCTTTGCCCATAAATAAGTTAAAACCATTTACTTCCTGCGCGGTCATGGCGGTTTTATTGCCTCGCATATATTCGTCAAAGCGGCTATTCAGCATTGACAGGCTGCGCACGTACGAGCTTAACGCGTTCATCACCTCCATGGTGTCAATGCTTTTACGGTTTTTTTGAGGGAACGTATTGCTGAATAATTCGCGGTAGCTTTTATTTTGCCAAAGTTTATTTACCGCCAGTTTCATGGAGCCGTGCATTTCCTGCACATTGCCCACTACAGCGTTCGATTGATCTTCCAGACTGCCCACCCGCAGGTCATAAAATTGCGCGGGCTGCAACGCGGCATTCAGTAAAGTAGGCGTATTACGGCGCACTAATCTGGTGCTGTTAATGATGGTATTTTTTACCATCCCGTCGGTAAATGCTTTTTCGGGTTGATGGCACGACTGGCAGCTGCGCGTCCCGGTACCGGATAGTATCGGGTCCGAAAAAAGCACCCGGCCCAGCGCTACCTTTTTATCATTAACATCTGCATCCTCATAGGGCTTGTAAGCGTTAACGTTGAACGCGTTTTTATCAAACAACGTTTTCGCATCCTGGTTAAGCAGGCGGTTATACCGCATAATGTGGATATTCAATTTCTGCTCCAGGTTACTGATGCCGATAGCTATACCGTTGCTGTATTGCGTAATAAACGCGGCCCGGTTAAAGGCGTTAAAGTTAGTATGATTGTTTTTTAGATAGCTGATTGCCGAGTTTAACTGTCCCGTTATTTTATCGCCGTCAGTTTCATAATAAGCCATCACCGCTTTTAATGGTTCAAGGCTGGCGGCCGATTCATCCATAGCCTTCAACGAAAGCGGATCATCAAAACCGGTAATACCTAAAGTCTGTACTCTAAAAACCTGTAGCTTGGCGGCATCAAACACCTGCCAGTTAAAAATGTCGATATTATCAAAATAGGTTTTGTAATTTTTGGTTCCCCTGTCTAATAGCTGCAGTTGGTTGATCAGTTCCTTTTTTTGGCCGAGATCATATTTGGGGAAAAGATACATTTCAATAACCTGCAACCCTGCAGGTTCAAACACCTGGCCGTCGCTCATTTCAACCTCCTGCACCGGGGGGCCGTTAATAAACCTCGATGCCGCAGGCGAAAAATATTCGGCTGCCCATTCAAATTTTTTGTAAGCGATGCGGGCATCTATAAACAGGGCCTGCAATTGTTTTTCATCAGCCTTACCTCCTTTTACCGCATCCAATAATTTGTTTTTAGCTACGGTAAAACTATCTACCTGTGCCGATAAAGTTTGGGCGATGGCTTTCTCGGGCGATACCTTTTTTTTGCACGAAAAAAGCGCGTAAGCCGCAATTACAATTACCAGGATGGGGATAAAAACAAATCTCTTCATTAACGAATGGTGGTGGGCGATCTTGAATTTCCTAAAAAAACAAATGGGAGCAGCTAAAAAAGCCGCCCCCGTTGTTACTTGTTACTATTTTATAATGCTTGTTACAGCAATCGACAATTAAAAGTTAAACGCGTTTTGCAATGGATTTGCATTTTTATCGCGTGATGCCAATGGCGATAAGTTCCATCTTTTTTCGATGAAAGAAAGGATACTTACAGTTTCATATTGGGTATGGTCAACAAAGCCTTGTTTCGCGAACGGCGATACTATGATAGCCGGAACGCGGGTACCAGGACCCCATTTAGTATCAATAACCGGCGGAGCAACGTGATCCCAGAAACCACCGTTCTCATCATAAGTAACAATGATCACGGCATCTTTACCGTTGGGGCCATTCAATACGGCGTTGATCAAATCAACAGCGTGGTTTTCGCCTAATGCTACGTCTGAGTAACCCGGGTGCTCATTGTAAAGACCTAATGGTTTTACAAACGATACCGCTGGTAAAGTACCTGCTTTAGCAGCAGCTATAAAATCGGTTTCGTCTTTTAAGTGATCTTTTTTAGCTTGAGTTCCATCAGCAAAGTTTTTGTAATAGATGAATGGCTGGTGGTGAAACTGGAAAGTAGCGTCAGGAGTACCGGCCATTGCGTTGTTCCAACCGCCAGAGTACCATGCCCATGAAATATTTTTATCACTTAACCTGTCGCCAATTGTTGGATTGGTTTGGTTAGGAACCAATTTCTCAGGCGCTGTACCTGCAGGGTGTGGCGTGTTTACAGAGTAGCAGGTGTTAACCGCGAAACCATCAGGAGTTACAAAGTTATCAGAAACAATGTTTCCGCTGGCATCCAGTGCAGGGTTAGCTACAATGCTGGCCGGAGCATTAGGGAACGTTGGGCTGGCCGCAGCAATTAACCATTGGTGATTTAAGAATGAACCACCAAACGCGCTATGGAAAAAGTTATCGCACAAAACATATTTTTGAGCGAATGGCAGCATAGGCAATAAGCTGGTTTTATAAAAACCTTGTGATAAACCGGCCGAGCTTCCAGGAATGTTATAAAACGCGTATTTATCCATTTTACCACCATCAATTTGTAATGGCTCCTGGTAGTAACGGTGCGTAACATCTGGTGTTAACACATCATTTGCAACATATTGATCGATGTTGAAATAAGTATTAGGCAGGTTTGTTGGGATAGCCGGTGTATTTGGAACTGCTGGTAAAAAAGTATAAGCTGTACCAGTACCATTTACCTGGGTGGTGTTAGCAGCAGTAGCGTTTTGTAAGCCGTTAGCACCTGCAAATTGGCCATAAAGGTTATCGAAGCTGTGGTTTTCCATGTAGATAACTACTACGTGGTTAACTTTATTAATACCATCAGTAGCAGAAGTGTTGTTCTTCTTACATCCGGCAAATGATAAGCTTAAAAGCAGCAAACCTGCTACTGCAACCGTAAGCGGGTTTGATTTTGATAAGTAATTGTTTTTCATAATGGATAAGTTTTCAATTGTTTAAATATTGTCCTACAAAAAACATGTATTCAGGTAAACAGAATATTAGTGCCGTATAATCATTATATTAACCTTGCCTTGCAAAAAAATCAATTGGTTAACTTTTAATTAACGCGCATTTCTTAATCAGGATTAACTTTTTGAAACCTGTTTATGGCTCAACTTTGTGATATAAAAAATATACGATCATGAGCAAAAGAATAAACATCCTGCAGTTAGAACCAGATGGTTACAAAGCAATGGGCCAGTTTGAAAATTATATGGCCAACAGCGGTATCAACAAAATACATTGGGAGCTGATAAAAATACGCGCCTCGCAAATAAACGGCTGCGCTTACTGTTTAGACCAGCATAGCCGCGAGGCCCGTAATCACGGCGAAACCGAGCAGCGCATTTATGTACTGAGCGCCTGGCGCGAAACCTCATTTTTTAGCGAAGAAGAAAAAGCCATATTAGCCATTACCGAAGAAATAACCTTGATCAACAATGGCGGCGTAACCGACCAAACCTATGAGCACGCAGCTACTGTTTTGGGCGAACCATACCTGGCTAAAGTGATCATGGCCATCACGCTGATAAACGCATGGAACCGCATTGGCGTTAGTACGCACATGCAGCCTAAGTTGGTGGTAGCGTAACCGGATTCCCTCTTGTCATTTCGACCAACGGGAGAAATCTTATACGAGCGACATTTCAAGGCGTATAAGATTTCTCTCTTCGTTCGAAATGACATTAAATTTGAAACTTGTTGCCTACATTTAGCTTTGTAAATAAAGCTCATGTATAAAACAACACTTCTCGTCCTGGCGCTTATATTATCAATAACCGGCTACGCGCAAAAATACCGGGCCATACAGTTACCGGCAGCCATAAGCGGTGTAAACGAGGAGTTTTCGGGGATGGCGATGTACAACAACCGGCTTTATTTAGCGCCTCAATACGGCGATCATAAAGAAACGTTGCTAAACGGCAATTTTAACCTGTACAGCATTAATGCGGATAGCATTGCCCGGGTAATTGACGGCAAGGACGCGGTGCTGACCAACTACAAAGCTATCCGGGTGCTTAATTTAAATCAGCTACCTGATTCTGTTAAAAAAAACTACGAAGGCTTTGAAGCTATCACCATTGTAAATAACCAGGTTTATTTATCAATTGAAACTACCGATACCTATGACTATTGCTTTTTGTTGAAAGGCATTTTAGATACTATCAATAACCAGGTGCGCATTGACGCTAAACATTTTTTAAGCTTAAAACGGCAACTCTATATTTCAAACGCCGGGTTCGAAAGTGTAACCTATCTGCCAAAAGAAAATAAGCTGCTGGCTTATTATGAGTTTAATGCCGCATCAAACGGCGGTACCGGTTTTTTAATTGATACGGCCCTTGCATCGCCCCCGCAAAAAATAAAAACACCCTTTTTGTATTTCAGGATAACCGATATTGCCGCTACCGCCAACGACCGCATCTATGGCATCAACTATTTCTGGAACGGCGATTATAATGCCTATCTCAATAATAAAATTGTAACTAAACCCGAGGCACGCATCAAGCAAATGATCCCCAGCCTGCGCGATAGCCTGGATAAAAACCCGGCTTACCTGAAAGGCAGCCACACCACCTTTGCGCGCATAGTTACTTTAGATAACCACAAAGACAGCCAATGGAAACAGGTTGCAACTTTTAACGGTGATAAAAACAACTGGGAAGGCATCGCGCTGTTTAAAAAAGGCGCGCTTATTATAACCGATGCCAACCGCAGCAGCAGGCAGTTAACCACTTTTGCGTACGTGGAGTTTTAGTGCGGCATATCTGTTTCGGTTAATTGCAGTAGGGCATCTTCGTTTAATAGGGTGATACTTTTACCTGCTACCGCTATCAGCTTTTCACGCATCAGCTCGTTCATGGTTCTGAATAGTGATTCGTAAACGGCACCGGTATACGATGCCAGGTCCTGCCGGGTCAGCTCGATATCAATGTATCCATCCTTACTTATACCGAATTGATTTTTAAGCATAATGAGGGCCTGCGCCACCCTGCCTTTTACCGCCATGTGCGCCAAATTGCGCATCCGCTTTTCTGATTCCTGTAACTGGTCGGCAAAAAACTGCATCAGCGTATAAGTAAGCTCGTTGTTAACTTTTAAGGTCGATTCAAATATCTCCATATCCAGGTAGCAAACCACCGTAGGCTCAATAGCCGTTGCCGATACCGGGTAAAACGAATGGCTGCCCAAACCCAATTGCCCCACTATATCGCCTTTTTGGGCAAACCGCATGATCAGTTCCTTCTCTTTGCCCCATTGCTTATGCACCTTTACTTTACCGCTATACACAAAAAATATTCCTTTTACCGGGTCGCCTTCGGTAAACAGGGGCTGCCCTTTTTTAATTTCTATATTTCTTTTTTTTACTTCAATAACAGGGAGCCAATGTTTTAAACAAAACCGGCACAGGTAACAGCTTTTCAGATCGCAAACGGCAGTATTTTTACTCATAATATTGCAAGTGTAATACTTTTATTAAACAATTTGATAGAAAATTATAAATAATATTACATAAGCAATATTATTTTAATATTTTGCTATACAAATGGCTTGTATTGGATTATTTTTGCAATAAATACAGTCCCTAAAAAATGAAAAATCCTGTTGCCGAAAATGGCATCCCCATTTCCCCTCTTTTAAATGATCTTGAACAAAACGATACTAAACACAGTTTTCTCCAAAAAAAGAGGCTGCTTTATATTTCTACGCTGTCTGTTATTGTCGCAATCGCTATCAGTTGTATCGCTAAGTTTTTGGTAGCGCTGATCAACCTGGTAACCAATATATCCTTCTACGGTACATTCAGCCTTAACTTTCACAGCCCTGCCGAGAACACGTTAGGCCTATGGGTTATTCTTATCCCCGCAATTGGCGGTATTTTGGTAGGCTTTATGGCATTATATGGCTCAAAGGCTATACGCGGGCACGGCATTCCCGAAGCTATGGAGCAGATATTGGTTAATCAAAGTAAAATCAAGCCATCCATCACCTTTTTAAAACCTGTAGCATCGGCCGTAGCCATTGGTACCGGGGGCCCGTTTGGTGCCGAGGGCCCTATTATTGCCACAGGCGGCGCGCTGGGCTCAACCATGGGGCAGTTGTTCCGTATCACCTCAAACGAGCGCAAGGTTATATTAGCCGCGGGTGCTACTGCGGGTATGTCGGCCATATTTGGTACGCCTATAGCGGCCATCTTTTTAGCTATCGAGCTGTTGCTGTTCGAGTTTTCGCCAAAAACCATTTTACCGGTAGCGCTGGCTTGCATTACCGGGGCAGCAGGGCATCACCTTTTATTTGATAAAGGCGCAGTTTTCCCGATGCCCGATCTGGCAACGCCATCAAACGGCGCGCTGGCCGTATATAGTCTCATAGGCCTTGTTATCGGTTTCCTGTCATTAATACTTACCAAAGCGGTTTATTTTATTGAAGATGCTTTTGAAAAATTGCCTGTTCACTGGTTTTGGTGGCCGGCAATGGGCGGTATAGCCGTGGGCGTGGTTGGCTATTTTTATCCGCATACTTTAGGCGTGGGCTATAATAATATCACCCATATCTTATCGGGTTCGCTTACACTTACTTTGGCGCTGAACCTGTTCTTTTTCAAGTTCCTGTCGTGGGCCATCGCGCTGGGCAGCGGTACATCGGGCGGTACGCTGGCTCCATTACTCACCATTGGCGGCGCGGGCGGCGCCATTTTGGGCAGTATTATTTTATCCATATTTCCAGACGCTGGTATTAATATACCTATGGCCGCGCTTATCGGCATGTCGGCCATGTTTGCCGGCGCGTCAAGAGCCTATTTAACCAGCATCACTTTTGCTTTAGAGGCCACCATGCAATCGCATGCCTTACTGCCTTTGCTGGGTGCCTGTACCTCGTCATATCTGGTTTCTTTCTTCCTGATGGAAAACACCATCATGACCGAAAAAATAGCCCGCCGTGGTGTAATGACGCCCGACTCGTACGAAGCCGATCCTTTAGAAAAACTAACCGTTGCGCAGGTCATCACCGAAAAGGTGACCGCGTTTAATTTGAAAGATACGATCAATGACATCAGGCAATGGCTGACAAGTAATTATAACACCGCCAATTATTTTATAGTGACCGATGACGATAATGGTTATAAAGGCATCTTAAAAATTACTGACATTTATAATCCTGATATTGACCTTACAGTCTCTATTTCGGCCATTGTAAAACATAGCGACGCGCATGTGCGAAGCACCGATACTTTACGCAAGGCGGTAGAGCTAATGGCTACAGAAGAAACGGGCGTGCTACCCATCCTTTCACTCGATCATAAAGTTGCCGGTATGCTGGTTTATGAAGATATTTTATCGGCTTACCGCCATAATTTAGAGGATAATGAAAGCGCCAGTGTGCAGATATCATTAAAACGCAGGCGGTTAAAAATAATGGCAAAGGGAAAAAAGCTAAAAAGAAAATAATTTTATTAAAACAAAAACAATTTGTTTTTTATTAGTGTTATTTATAGCTTCATACCATAGCGCCAGTAATAATAACTAATGACTAATGATAAAAAAAAGATCATCATTTTTGATGATGATGAGGACATTCTTTCTATCTGCAATTACATTTTAGAAGAACAAGGATGGGAAGTACACACTTTTACAGATTGTAACGCCATAGCCGACAGGGTTAAAGCCATTATGCCCGATGTGATCCTGATGGATAACTGGATACCTGATGCCGGGGGTATCATTGCTACACAAACACTTAAAAAAACTAAGGAATTAAAAAACATACCCGTTATCTATTTTTCGGCAAATAGTGATATTCAATTACTGGCAAGCCATGCCGGGGCCGAAACTTATTTAGCCAAACCTTTTGATCTGAACGAATTGGAGCGGGTTATCAATACTGTAGTATAAGTAAAGCCATTTATATACAAAGCCCCCTCAGTTTAATAGCTGAGGGGGCTTTGTTTTATCCAAATTTTTTAAAGTCGCGTTTATTGAGGTGGGATACCACTGCCGCCGTTACCGCCGCCATAGCCGCCGCCACCGTTACCACCACCGCCAAAACCGCCGCCGCCATTACCACGGCCACCTGCGCCACCGTTACCGCCGCCAAAGCCACCCTGACGGTTTCCACGATCACCACGATCACGGCCGCCGCCCGGGCCAAAGCCGTTACCATCTTGTTGCATTGGCGCACGGCCAGCAAATTTTTGCAAACGAAGTGCAAACGTAACCATATAATAGCGGCCAAGCCTGTTCACATTACTTTGGGTAATGGTGTTACCATTGGCAAGTGTTGTAAAGCCGGTATTCTGGTTAAACAAATCAAACGCTGCAGCACGTATGGTTGCACGGTTGTTTTTCAGGAACCTGCGCTCAAGGTATAAGCTTAATATGTTCGGGTTGGTAACATGTACGCTGCTGGCATAACCATAGTTTAGCTGTTTGGTATAATCGTAGCTAAATGTCCAGTTGGTAAACAAATAGTTTTTACCGGTTAAGGCCAGCGTTGCTGTACGTGTATTGGTATTAGCATCAAAAATACTGTTTGATACCGAGTTGGTTGTTCTGTTAATAGCGTAGTTACCGCTCGCCTGCGCGTCAATAACATCAATAATATCAACCCTGAAACGCATGCCCGGAGTAAATGTTAAGTTTTTAGCAATGTTTTTTATAGGTGTACTTACCACATTATTGCTATCGGCAGCGCTTGAGTAAGCAATGTTGTTGGTATATGATATAGCGCCGTTAAATGTCAGGGTATATTTACGCTCCTGCCATGGTTTTGAAAACAGGAAATTTAAGCCGCCGGTATAATAGCCATCGGCATTTAAATATTGGGTTAAGTTAGTATTTGCCAAATGCGCAAGTGTTGGATTTGCAGCAAGAGCCGCTGCCGAAAATTTGCCCGGATAAGTAACTGTATTAATAGCTACGTAATTATTGATCTGGCTAAATTGAGCATTAAGAAACATAATATCTCCTGAAGTAATACCAAACGAGTTATAACGAACAGAGAAGTTATTGGTAAACTGCGGTTTCAGATCAGGATTACCTTGTACCGGGTATGATGCGTTCGAAAAGTCAATAACCGGTTGTAACTGGGTAAAGTTTGGCTGGCTGCTTGAGCCGTTATAGTTGGCGCTGAATGATTCGTTACGCGAAAAGTTGTAGATGTAACGCGCGGCAGGCACTACATTAAATTGATTTACATGTGTGCTTTTGCCGGTAGTTACCGAGTAACCATCTAAAGTAGATGGTTGTACACCCAAGCCTAAGGTGTAGTTATATTTTTTCTCTATCACACGGAAGTTTAATCCTACTTTATCAGTAGTAAAAGTAAACCGGTAATTGTTACTTAAAAAGGCGTAATTATTAAAGGTATTTGCATTCGATAGCGTATCTGTTTCCTTATCGTTTGAGGTATAAGAGTGGCTGTGATTATAATTAAACTCCAGATATGATACACGCCCTATAGGTTCCAGGTATGAAATAATACCGCTATAACTGGTAGTACGGTTCTCGGTATTAATTACCTGGTTTAAAGGCGATGTAGGCGCGCCTGTGGTATAATTGTAAATAGGGTTATCAAACGAAGTAGATTGCGAAGTACTTACAGTTGCATAAATACTTAAGTTACGGCCTTGTTTATGGAACCTGTGGTTAAACAAAGCGGTCATACCTACAGTAGGTGTTTGCGAGTTGCTGTTTGATGCCACTGTATAAACTTTGGTCAACGCGTTGTTTACCCTGAATGTATCCAGCTCCATACCTTGTGAGTTTGTGCTGGCGTACGAGAAGGTAGGCGTTAACTTTAAATAATTGATAGTATCCGGCTTGTACTCTAAATTAAAGGTAAACCTGTGGTTAACCGGGTTGTCTTTTTGATTACTGTTAGCACTGGTTGATGTAGGCGTAGCGTTATTATTATTTTGCAAAGTTGAGCTGATGGTGTTGGTTGTATTATCAGAAAAACTATAGCTGCCGTATACCGATAAATATTTACCCCACTGATCGCGGTAGTTAGTACCAATAGCATGCGCGTCGGTAATACCATTGGCTACCGAAGCAAGGCCTGATGATCCCTGGTTATTGCCACGCGCCGCGTTACCACGACCGCCGCCGCCACCACCGTTGCCACCGCCGCCAATTCCCCCGCCGCCGCCGTTTCCACCGCCGCCGCCGTTTCCACCGCCGCCACCACCAAAATTAAAGGTGTTGGTATTGGTGTTGTTAATATTGCCCAAAACGGTTATTTGCCTGTTACCTTTAAAATCGAAGGCGTTTACAGAACCAATATAACGGGTTGCATCAGTTTGCGGTGAAGGTAACAGATCGGCACCCGCGCCGCCGGTTGCCTGCAACGAGTATCCATAGTTTTTATCGGCACGGATAGTGATGTTCAATATTTTATTAGGCTCGCCTGTTTTTACACCGGTAAGGTTTGCCTGGTCACCGTAATCATCAATCACCTGTATGCTTTCCAATATATCGGCCGGTAAGTTTTTGGTCGCGGCCTGTACGTCGCCACCCATAAAGTCTTTACCGTTTATTCTTACTTTGGTAATTGATTTTCCCTGCGTGCTTACGTTACCGTTGGCATCCACATCAACGCCGGGTATCTTCTTTAATACATCCTCAACAGGGGCATTTTCACGCACAGGATAGGCGGCTACCTTATAGTCAACGGTATCCTCGCTAAACTTAACCGGGTTTACGCCATGTATCACAACTTCTTTAAGTTGCCTGGTATCACTTTTCAATACTATAGGCGGGATATTAAGGCTCGTAGTATCATTAGGCAGCGTAAAGTGTTTTAATACCGCTTTGTAGCCGAATGATGACAGGTACAGCGATAGCTTGGTGCCTTTAATGTTTGAAAGGGAAAATTTTCCGTCAATATCAGTAATAACTGTGGTACTGTCGCCCAGGTCGGTTACTACTTTTACAGTACTGCCGGGTAATGATTGCTTTGTCGAGTCGATCAGCGTTCCACGCACTGTACGTTGCGCATAAGCGCTGCCAAAAATAAACGAAATGAAAATTAGGGGGATAAAAATATATTTCATAGGGTTTTATAAATACGCTGTAATTCTTGTTATTTTACTAATAAATAGCTGTTAAATTTGTTGAGATGCAAAGGTTCAATTTATATTACGTTTAAGTAAAAACAACAATACGATTGTTACATTAAAGTTTTAATACTCTTACAATTGTTACATTATTAACCTAAAAATCAGCCGTATCCGTAATAAAGTCAGGTCAAAGTGGCCGCAAAGATGCATATAATTTATTTATTTGCTGGTTTCAAATTCCTGGTCAACGCTTTCACGCAGATCATACAATAGCCATTGTTTTTGTGCTATTTGCCGTGTTTTTGATTGAAGCAGGTTAATGAAATCATTAACCCCTACAGGCTCGTTACCATTACCATGTATTAATACAATACTGCCTGCCGATGGCTGTTGGCCTTTTGCCAGCCAGGCATCTGTACCTATTGGGATAAGGCCAAAATCAGTGATACGGTTAACCAGTTGCTGATCAGACACCAGGCCGGGGAACCTGAAAAAAACAGAAGGTAAAAGCCCGTTTTTGAGCATGGCTTTTTCGGTTTCCAACACTTCATAGTTGATGTTGGTACCCGGCTCCAGTAAAAAATTCTCTTTTAATGGCAGGTTAGCGCTAACGCGATGGTTGTAAGAATGATTGATCCAGGTTATATAAATTTCGCCATCCTGCTGCATTTGTTTTAACCATTGCAGATCCTGCGGGTGCTGGCGCATCCACACCCCGGTAACCGACAGCGCCACAGGTACGGGCTTTTCAACTTTTTGAAACTGCTTAAATATATCGGTGAATATCCTTTTATCCAGCGGACGGTGCGAGGGGCACAGATCAACTGTTAAACTGATGCCGCTTTCTTTAGGCATACCATTTTCAATACCGGCATCCTGTATCATTACTGATTGTTTTTCGGCCTTAACCAGCGCTTTCTGATAGGGGGTGGTTTTAAAAAGGTTCCGCGCCTCATCTATCGACATGGGCTTAACCTCGTAAAAGTTGGTTTCATCAATTTTAGTTTCCAGCGTTTGCGGGTTTACCATCAAAAAGTATTTACGGCCTTCATTTTCAAAGCTGCGTAGTATCATCCAGTCTTGCGGGAAGTGTTTGGCCCAACCATAATAAGCCTGGTAATTTTGAATTTTCAAAAAATTAGCCTGAGCCTTTATCGAAAGCGAAAACGTATTGAATAACAGTATTACTGAAAGTAGTCTTAAAAGATTTTTCATGGTGATGCTGAAACGAAAATACGCTTAAAATTCTTTATCAGGTTAGTTAACTTATGCTGATATTTGCCTTTTTAAGCGCCTAACTCAAATGACCCGATTATCTGTCAACATCAATAAAATAGCCACGCTGCGCAACTCGCGCGGGGGTAATAATCCCGACCTAGTAAAAGTTGCAAAAGACTGTGAGCGCTTTGGCTCGCAGGGAATTACCGTACACCCCCGTCCTGATGAAAGGCATATCCGCTATAATGATGTGTTCGAGCTAAAAAAGATAGTGACTACCGAGTTTAATATTGAGGGAAACTGCCAGGAACAAAAATTTGTTGACCTGGTGCTATCCAATAAACCTGAGCAGGTAACGCTGGTGCCCGATGTTTTAGGGCAGATCACCTCGAACCACGGCTGGGACACCATCAAAAACCAGGACTATTTAAAAGAGATCATAGCCGTATTTAAAAATGCTGGCATAAGGGTTTCTATTTTTGTTGACCCGGTAGTTGAAATGGTAGAAGCCGCCGCCACAACCGGCACCGACCGTATAGAACTATATACCGAAGCCTACGCGCACCAGTATCCGCAGGATAAAGCCGCGGCCATTGCCCCTTATATAAAAGCAGCCGAGGCCGCGCACAAGCTTGGCTTAGGTATAAATGCCGGTCACGATCTTGATCTGATCAACCTGAAATATTTTGCCGAAAACATTCCGGCTTTAGATGAAGTGAGTATAGGGCACGCCTTGATATCAGATGCTTTATATTATGGTTTGGAGAATACCATACAAATGTATTTAAGGCAGTTGGTCTAATAAATAACTGTCATCCTGAGCATAGCGAAGGATCTTCTAAAAAAGACATGCAAAC